>QKDG01000120.1 GCA_003246805.1 Clostridia bacterium
TAAAAAAAAGATTTAATGATACATTTGTATAATTCATATATAAATATACTTTAAGTTAATTAAAGTCACGAATTCGTGCAAGGAGGGTAAATTTTGAATAACATAAATGAAATTGACACTTTTGTTCAAAAAGATAATAAGTATGATGAAAATCAGATACAGGTACTTGAGGGATTAGAGGCTGTAAGAAAACGCCCGGGAATGTACATTGGTTCAACAGGGCCACGAGGATTGCATCACCTTGTATATGAAATTGTTGACAATGCAATTGACGAAGCACTTGCTGGATATTGCACTGAAATTGATGTTGAGATTGAGCCAGAAAATATTATCAGAGTATGCGATAACGGCCGTGGTATTCCAACAGGAATACACCCGAAAGAGGGTATCTCGGCTGCTACTGTTGTTTATACAATTCTTCACGCCGGGGGAAAGTTCGGTGGAGGGGGATACAAAGTTTCTGGTGGACTGCATGGAGTTGGTGCTTCTGTTGTTAATGCTTTGTCTGAATGGCTTGAAATCAGAATTTTTGATGGTGAAAAAATATGGTTCCAGCATTTTGAGCGTGGCAGCTATAACGAAGTTCTAAAAGAAATAGGAAAAACAACAAAAACAGGAACAGAAGTAAGATTTAAAGCTGACAGCAAAATTTTTGAAACTATTGTATACGAAACAGACGTATTATTAAAAAGATTAAGAGAACAAGCGTTCTTGAATGCAGGAATCATAATAAATTTTTCTGATACAAGGGATAACGAGGATATAACAGAAGAAACCCTTCACTATGAGGGTGGTATTAAATCTTTTGTTGAGCATATCCACAAAACACGAGGGCTTGAAAAACTGCATGATGAAGTTATCTATATAAATGGACAAGTTGGAACTTCAACAGCTGAAATTGCTTTGCAGTATAACGACAGTTATAATGAGATTATTTTATCCTTTGCAAATAACATTAACACAGCAGATGGCGGAACACACGAAACAGGCTTTAAAAACTCAATAACAAAGGTTTTTAATGAATACGGGAAAAAATTTAATTTAATAAAAGAAAACGATAAAAATCTGACCGGCGATGATGTTCGTGAGGGGATAACTGCTATTATCAGCGTTAAAATGACCGACTGTGAATTTGAAGGGCAGACAAAGGGTAAACTCGGAAATCCTGAGATTAGGCCAATGGTTGAAGCACTTGTTACAGAAAAACTGATGAATTATTTTGAGGAAAATCCAGCAGTTGCAAGGGCTATATTTGATAAGGCATTAAATGCACAAAAGGCACGTGAGGCTGCAAAAAGAGCAAGAGAGCTAACAAGAAGAAAATCAGCACTTGAAAGTGCTTCTTTACCGGGAAAGCTTGCAGACTGTGCAGAAAGAGACCCTAATTTTACTGAAATCTATATCGTTGAGGGTGATTCAGCGGGTGGCTCAGCAAAATCCGGCAGAGACAGAAAATATCAGGCGATTTTGCCACTATGGGGTAAAATGCTCAACGTTGAAAAATCACGTATTGATAAAGTTTATGGCAACGAAAAGCTTATTCCAATAGTTACAGCACTCGGAACAGGCATAGGTGAAGATTTTGACTTAACAAGATTAAGATACGGCAAAATAATAATAATGGCGGATGCTGACGTTGACGGTTCTCATATCAGGACATTATTGCTTACATTCTTCTTCAGATTTATGAGAAAACTTGTTGACGAAGGGCATATTTATATAGCACAGCCACCATTGTTCAAAGTATACAGGGGAAAACAGGTAAGATATGCTTTTAATGATGAGGAAAGAGATATTTATATAAAAGAGCTTGCAGGGGATAGCGGTGCTAAGGTTGAAGTCCAGCGATATAAAGGCCTTGGAGAAATGGACCCTGAGCAGCTTTGGGAAACCACAATGAATCCTGAAACAAGAACAATTGTTAGAATAGAGCTTGAGGATGCTATAAAAGCAGACGAGATATTCACAATTTTAATGGGCGATAAGGTTGCACCAAGGCGCGAATTTATCGAGAAAAACGCAAAGTATGTTCAAAACCTTGATTTTTAAAACATAATTTATATGATGGAGAATTTTTATGCAGGAAAATAATGAAGTATTAAAAGCCCAGTTTAATTATAGCGTTGAAAATAAACAAGAAGAAATTGCATTTAAAGAATTTCAGAAAAAATATGTTTTTAAAGGCAACCTGATAAAAACGGGTTTATTCAGTATTTTAGCAATACTATTTTTACAGCAAGTAATAACTGAGCCAAGTTATACATTAGGATATGGGCTAATAGGTATCTGCCTGGCTGTTATTGTTTTTGTTTGGTATAACCCATATACAATAAGAAAAAAACTTTTAGCTTCTTTAAAAGAGCTTGAAGAAGACGTTTATGAGTTTAGCCTGTATGACGATTATTTCTCGGTAAAAACTGTTGAGGTTAAATCAAAGCAAGATGTTGATGATGAAGAAAACCCCGAGGAAGAAATCATCATGGAATATAAGCCATCAATATTTAATTTTAGTGAAACAACCATGGATGTAATAGAAAAATCTGATATGTTTATTGTGTTTATCAAAAAGCAGACTATATATGTTTTTCCAAAAAAATATATTAGCGAGCAGGATATAATCAATATGCGTGATATTTTTAAAAAAGCAGTAGCAGAAAGATATATCAATAAAGCTGAATAAGGACAATTTTTGGCTTGTGAATAAAAGAAAAGGCGTGATAAAAATTGTTTAATGACAACTCAAAGGTAATACCCGTAGATATTGAAAAGGAAATGAAAAAATCCTTCCTTGAATATTCAATGTCTGTAATAGTTGCGCGTGCATTACCTGATGTAAGGGACGGTTTGAAGCCGGTTCACAGAAGAATTATCTATACAATGTTTGAGGCAGGGCTAACCCCTGATAAAAAATATTTAAAATGTGCGTCAACCGTCGGTGATGTTTTGGGTAAATATCACCCACATGGTGACTCATCTGTTTATGATGCACTGGTAAGGCTTGCACAGGATTTTTCTTTGCGTTATCCTTTGGTTGACGGGCATGGAAATTTCGGTAGTATTGACGGTGACCCACCTGCCGCTTATCGTTATACTGAGGCTAAGATGGGTAAAATCGCAGTTGAAATGATTACAGATATACAAAAGGAAACTGTTCCTTATATGTCAAACTATGATGACAGATTAAAGGAGCCTACGGTTTTGCCTTCACGTTTCCCTAATCTGCTTGTAAATGGTTCAACCGGTATTGCTGTTGGTATGGCAACAAACATTCCCCCGCATAATTTAGGTGAGGTTATTGATTCTCTTGGCATATTAATAGATAACCCTGACTGCACACTTGATGAGCTGATGGAAAGCATTAAAGGACCTGATTTCCCGACGGGCGGTATCATTATGGGCAGGGCGGGTATACGAGCAGCCTATGCAACAGGACGTGGAAAAATAACATTAAGGGCAAAAACCTGTATTGAAGAAATCAAGGGCAGAAACTGTATAATAATAAATGAAATACCATATATGGTAAACAAGGCAAGGCTTGTTGAGAATATTGCAAATTTAGTCAAGGAAAAAAGGCTTGATGGTATACACGACCTTCGTGATGAATCAGACAGAGAAGGCATGAGGGTAGTAATTGAGCTTAAAAGGGATGCTATTCCTCAGCTTGTATTAAATAAGCTATATTCGTATACACAATTACAGGATACAGTAGGAGTAATAATGCTTGCTCTTGTAAATGGTATCCCAAAAATTTTAACATTAAAGCAGATGCTTGAGCATTATCTCGATTTTCAGGTTGAGGTTATCACTAAAAGAACTTTGTTTGACCTTAAAAAAGCAAAGGACAGGGCACATATTTTAGAAGGCCTTGTTATCGCTCTTGATTTTATCGATGAGGTAATTAACATTATACGTTCCTCAAAGGCACCGGCTGAGGCAAAGCAGAGATTGATTGAGCGCTTTGAGCTTTCCGATGTTCAGGCTGAGGCTATTGCACAGATGCGATTGATTCAGCTGACAGGGCTAGAAAGGCAGAAAATACTTGATGAGCTAGGCCAGCTTGAGATTAAAATAGCAGATTTAGAGGATATCCTTGCAAACCACGAAAGAATTTTAAAAATTATTGTTGATGAGCTTAATGAGATAAAAAGAAAGTTTAACGACGAAAGAAGAACACAGATTGAATCAGTCAGCGGTGAGGTTGATATTGAGGATTTGATTCCCGTTGAGGATTGCGTTGTTGCTTATACAAACATTGGCTATATTAAGCGACAGCCTGTTGATGTATATAAAACTCAAAAGCGTGGCGGCCGTGGTGTTTCTGGAATGAAGCAGCGTGAAGAGGATTTTGTAAACGAAATGTTTATAAGCTCAACACATGAAAATATTTTGTTTATATCAAACAAGGGAATAATGTATAAGCTTAAATGCTATGAAGTTCCCGAAGGCTCAAAGCAATCACGGGGAACAAATATTGTTAATCTTCTCGCTTTTTCAGAGGGTGAAAAAATTGCAGCAATGGTTCATACCTCAGATTTTGAGGAAGGCAAGTATATAATATTTATCACAAAAAAAGGTATAATTAAAAGAACCAGCCTTAATGCATATAAAAATGTAAGGAAAAACGGACTTATTGCAATAGGGCTTGCTGATGATGACGAAATAGCAGGAGTAAGATTGACTGACGGTACCTGTGAGATAATTGTAGCAACTAAAAACGGTATGGCTATAAGAATGGATGAAAATCAGATACGCCCATTATCCCGTACTGCCCACGGAGTAAAAGCCATCAAACTCAAAGAGGGTGATGAGGTTATAGGTATAGCCAGAGTAAGAGAGGGTGCGGCTGTTCTGACAGTTACTGACAAGGGGCTTGGCAGAAGGTCATCTCTTGACAGTTACAGGACGCAAAACCGTGGCGGATTTGGTATGCTAAACTATAAGGTATCAGACGAAAAGGGTAATGTGTGTGGTATTAAGGTTGTTGATGAAAATGATGATATTATAATGATTTCAAGCAACGGAGTAATCATAAGAATTCGTGTTTGTGATGTCAGGGTTATGGGAAGATATGCTACCGGAGTTCGTGTTATGAGAATTGACGAGAATGAGAGAGTTGTTACCTTTACAAGAGCAGAGCATGATGACGAGGAAGAAATTCAGGAAATAGAACAGCCGTCAGAGGAAGAAATTACTGCTGAGCTTAATGAAGCTGAAAACGAAGAAAAAAATGAAGTAATTGAAGAGTCTCCCACAGAAGATAAAGAATAAAAGAAAAAACAAAGGAAGATGACAGTATCTTCCTTTGTTTTATTATACAGAATGAAATAATTCTAAAAAAAACAATTATTTGTATAGAATGAGTAAAAAACAAGTGGTTTTATAGGTAATTTGTATAAAAACATAAATACGTATTGTAAATAGTAGAAAAATGTTATATACTATCTATAAGTAAATATTAATATGTGCGAAGTATGCATTTTAATTCATAAAACAGTAATCTAAATTTTACAAAAAGAGGGATAGTATGGCTATTTTAAATAACACAAGCTTCCGTTTGCTTACACAGGGGATGGATGCAGTATGGGAAAAGCAGAAAGTTATAAGCCAGAACATTGCAAACGCAGATACACCAGGATATAAGGCTAAAACTGTCAATTTCAAAACTGTGCTTTCTCAAAAATGCAGCCGCCCTGAATTTCATGACGACAAGGATAACGGTATAAACATTGAAACTTACATAACGACTCAGGAAAATTCAAATCAGCTATTGGATGGCAACAATGTAAATGTTGACAAGGAAATGATTGACCTTGCTGACGCTCAGCTTCAATATGATGCCCTTGCGGGAAAAATCTCAAACGAGTTTTCAATGCTTAAAATTGCATTAACTAAATAGGGAGGGATAGGAAATGTCATTCATAAATTCTCTTGATATCAGCAGGAATGCACTTTCAGCTCAAAGGCTCAGGATGGACATTATTTCACAGAATATTGCAAATGCTGAAACAACCAGGACAGTAGACGGCGGACCATATCAGCGACAGCTTGTTTCTTTTGAAGAGAAGACAAGCTTTAAGAAGGTTTTGGGTGAAAAGCAAAAAAGAATAGCATATCAAGGCGTAGCTGTCACAGAGGTCACAAAGGATGACGCCCCTTTTGTACCGGTTTATGACCCTACCCACCCTGACGCTGATGAAGATGGCTATGTTTTGATGCCAAATGTTGATAAAACCAAGGAAATGCTTGACTTAATGGCGGCAACAAGGTCTTATGAAGCAAATGTGACTGTTCTTAATGCTGTTAAATCTATGGCTTCTAGGGCTTTACAGATAGGTAAATAACTGAAATTTATTATTAAATAGGAGAATGTTATGTATATAATACCAATGAGCGGAATTACCCCGATTGATGCAATATCACAAAACAACCAGACAAAAAGCACAGAATCAACAGGATTCAGTGATATATTCAAGCAGGCACTTGAAAATGTGGAAAGCACACAGAAAACAGCACAGGAGGACAGCGTGAAGCTTGCACTTGGTGAGGTAGATGACCTTCACACTATTCAGATAAATATGCAAAAAGCTTCCCTTGCTCTTGAAACCTTTGTTTCTATGAAAAACACAGCGATAGGTGCATATAACGAAGTTATGAATATGAACATATAGGTGTTTGGTAGCTTGAAATAGTAGGAGGGTTAGGCTTAAATGATGAATCAGGTTACTAATATAATAAAGTCTATCCAACAATTCTGGAACTCACGAAATAAGAAAACTAAAACGGTTTTTATAAGTGTTTTGTCAATTGTTGTTGTTATATCAATTATTGTTGCATTAATGTTAAACTATACAAAATATACAGTTTTGTATACAGGGCTTGATGCAACCGAGCAGACGGAGATTTTATCAGAAATCAGCTCAATGAACATAGGAGCACAGGTGCAGGCAAACGGAACAATACTTGTGCCATCTGACCAGGAAAATCAGATAAGAATGAATCTTGCTACAATGGGTTATCCAAAAAGTGGTTTCAGCTATGATATATGGACCAGCAATGTAAATATGTTTACAACTGATTCACAGAACCGTGAAATTGTAAAAATGCAGCTGCAGGAGAGAATACAGGCAACACTTGAAACTTTTGAGGGTATCAACAAGGCATATGTAACATTGACTATTCCTGTAAAAAGCAACACAGTAATTTCAACAAATCAATCACAGGCATCTGCTTCTGTTGTTGTTCATTTAAACAGTGGTGTAACCTTGAATGCAGATAAAATTAAGGGTATTACACTAATTGTAGCAAAAGCTGTTCCCGATTTATCGGAAGAAAATGTTTCAATCACTGATG
The DNA here is from genome assembly GCA_003246805.1 of Clostridia bacterium. Taxonomy (GTDB): domain Bacteria; phylum Bacillota; class Clostridia; order Oscillospirales; family Ruminococcaceae; genus SZUA-444. The sequence goes on from QKDG01000120.1 coordinate 7,351, forward strand.
GAACAGGCAGACTTCTTGTAGCCGACAATTCATCTGATACAAACTCTATTGCCCTTGAAAATGAAAGAATGGTTTACAAAAAAAGCTTTGAAACACAGCTAACCAACGAGGTTTTAAAGCTGCTTACACCTTCTTATGGTATAGACGGGCTGAATGTATCGGTAAATGCAGTTTTTGACTATGATAAAAAGATTACCGATGATACAACCTATACACCATCTGTCGGAAACAATGGTATGATAGACCATCAGGACACAACAGAAGAGTGGGGAAAAGATGATGCTTCGGGCGGTGTTGTAGGAGTTGAGGATAATACAGATATTACATATGATACTGAGGATGAAGACGATGACAGCAACAAATCGTGGTCATCAAGCAGCAGCAGCACATCATATCTTGTAAACACATTAAAGCAGCAGACAGAAAAAAATGGAGTATACGTTGAAAAGGTTACGGTTTCTGTGCTTATATATGCTTCAAGCATTTCACAGGAAGAAAAGGATACTATTATAAGCACTGTTGCGAATGCCACAGGCACAACGATGGAGCTTATCTCAGTTGGCAATTTACCTTTACTTGATGACAAGCCTGTTGATATTCCGGCTAATGAGAATCAGATTTTTGCTATCGGGCTTACATATCAGCAGTTCATATTAGCGGCTATTGGATTTGGCGTGGCAATTGTTTTTGTAGTTATTTTAATGATAGCAATTCTTGGTGGCTCACGAAACAAAAACAAAAAGAAATCGAAGAAAAAGGGCGCAGCACTTTCACAGGAAGAGATGATAGAGCAGCAGGCTATTGAAATAAAGAAGATTTCCGACAAACCGCCTGAGACAAAAGAGGCTGCAATAAGGCGAGAGATTAGTAGTTTTACAAAAAACAGCCCTGAAATAGCAGCACAACTATTAAAAAGCTGGATTCGTGAGGATGGTGAATAAATTATGTCAGGAGATGCTCATTTAAATTTAAGTGGCTCACAAAGGGCGGCAACAGTTATTGCTGCAATGGGTGCCGAGAATGCGGCAAGTGTTTATAGATTTTTGCATGAAGATGATGTTGAAAAATTGACTCTTGAAATTTCAAAGCTTGCTTATATCGATATAACAACAGTTGATGAGATATTGACAGAATTTTATGAACTATGCCTGACACAAAAGGTTATTACTGAGGGTGGTGTTGTTTACGCAAAAAGTGTTCTTGAAAAAGCTTATGGGGAAAACGCAGCACAGCAACTAATGGAAAAGGTAACAAAATCACTTAAAGTCAAGGCTTTTGATTTTATGAGAAAAGCAGATGCAAAGAATATGCTTGCCATTGTTCAGAACGAACACCCACAGACAATTGCGCTCATTTTGTCTTATGTAAGGGCTGACCAGGCGTCGATGGTTCTGGCAGATTTGCCAAAGGAGAAAAGGGTTGACGTTGTTGAAAGAATCGCAAAAATGGATAGAGCATCACCTGAGGTTGTTAAAGCAATAGAGCAGACACTTGAAAAGAAATTCTCAATGATTATTACAACAGATATGGCTGAGGTAGGCGGAGTTAATTATATAGCAGATGTACTCAATCATGTTGACAGAGCGACAGAAAAGCATATTTTTGATGAGCTGTCAATACGTGATCCTAAGCTTGTTAATGATATAAGGCAAAAAATGTTTGTATTTGAAGATATCACATCACTTGATGAAAACTCTATCCAGCGCTTTATCAGGGATGTTGATGCAAAGGACCTTGCTGTTGCAATAAAGGGTTCAAGCCCGGATGTTACATCAATTCTTTTTGCAAATATGAGCCAGAGAATGAAAGAATCAATACAGACAGATATCGAATATCTGCATAATGTCCGTATGCGTGACGTTGAAGAAGCACAGCAGAGGATTGTTGCTATCATCCGTCGACTTGAAGAAGAAGGCGAGCTGATTATCGGTAAAGGCGGAAAGGATGAAATAATTGCATAAGGTTGTTAAATCATCTCAGGCTGTTAATATCGACGGTGTGGTTTCTATCGACAATACAGTTATAATAAAGCAAAAGCCTGTTTTTTTCAGCAACGAGGGTGACGAGAGCAAGGATAACAGCGTGCTTATTCAGGAATATGAGGAAAGAATAAGACAGTTTGAAATTAATATTCAAAGCCAGTATCAGAGCAAGCTTAAAGAATTTGAAAAGGAAAAAGACCAGATTCTTATAGATGCTGTTGCTCAGGCAAAGCTGATTACCAGAAAAGCTGAAGAAGAAGCACTCGTAATGAAAGAGCTTGCAAAAAAAAACGGGTATAAACATGGATACGACGAGGGATTTAACGACGGAAGTAAAAAAGCAACAGGGGAGCTTGAAAGCCAGCTTAATGCTGTAACAAGCCTGTTGAAACAGCTTAACGAAAATCGTGACGATATCTATATAAAAAATGAAAATGAGATTATTGACCTTGCATATCAGCTGACACAAAAAATCACTTTGAGCGAGATAAAAACCGACAAGGATATAATTTTCGCTATTGTGAAGCAAGCCTGCAAGAATTTTAGGAATTCTGATTATGTTAAAATCAGCCTTGCAAAATGCGATGTTTCACAATCAGTTGTAACAGATGAAAAATTGTTGAGGCAGATAGCAGGGAATATCCCTGAGGTTGAGATTGAGCTATTGCAAGATGCAAAATCAGGCACTGTTATCATTGATAACGACAAGGAAATTATTGACGCTTCTGTTCCGACACAGCTTGATTTTTTAAAGCAGGTTTTAAATGCGGGGAAGAAAAGCCTGAACGAAGAATAGTTAGGGGATGTAATGGTTGGATTTTTCCTTTGTTAAAGCCAAGGCCATGCAGACAGATTTATACAGATATATGGGTAAAATTGATAAAATTGTGGGAACAACAATACAGTCAACCGGCCCTGTTTGTAATATAGGCGATGTTTGCAGGATTTATCATAAAGGCGAAGCAAGCCACATTTTTGCTGAGGTTGTTGGATTTAACCAAAATAATGTTTTGTTGATGCCATATTCTGATATTGAGGGTGTAGGCCCTGGTAGTATTGTTGACAATACAGGGGACAAGCTTGAAATAAAGGTTGGCGAGGGCCTTATAGGCAGGATAATTGATGCAATAGGGAATCCTATTGACGGAAAGGGAAATATCAGCACAACAGATACCTTTTCAATAGCTGGCATTCCTGTAAACCCGCTGACCCGCCCGCCAATAAAAGATATTATGCCCATGGGCGTAAAAGCCATTGACGGCCTGCTTACAATAGGCAGGGGGCAGAGAATGGGTATATTTGCCGGTTCAGGTGTGGGAAAATCAACACTGCTTGGAATGATAGCAAAAGAGGTTAAGGCTGATATAAATGTTATTGCACTTGTCGGGGAAAGAGGCAGGGAGGTAAGGGAGTTTATTGACAGGGATTTGGGCGAAAAGGGAATGTCACGTTCTGTTCTTGTTGTTGCAACCTCTGACCAGCCCGCTATGATGAGGAGCAAATGCTGCCTGACTGCAACTGCTATTGCTGAATATTTCAGCAGCAAGGGTAAGAATGTCCTCTTGATGATGGATTCTTTAACAAGATATGCAATGGCACAAAGAGAAATTGGCTTATCCGTAGGCGAGCCCCCTATTGCAAGGGGATACACGCCATCTATATACAGCAGCCTGCCAAAACTGCTTGAAAGAGCAGGCAACTTTGAAAAAGGCTCAATTACAGGGATATATACTGTTCTTGTTGAGGGTGATGATACGAACGAGCCTATCTCAGATACTGTTCGTGGTATTATTGATGGACATATTGTTTTATCAAGAAAAATTGCGATGAGAAATCACTATCCTGCTATTGATGTTCTTCAAAGTGTCAGCCGTCTTATGACTGAAATTACCGATAAGGACCAGCAGGAGGATGCATCAAAGCTGAGGAATCTGCTATCAGTATATAATTCCAACTATGACCTTGTTTCTATCGGCGCATATAAAAGCGGAACAAACCCACAGCTGGATGAAGCACTGAGCAAAATCAATAAGATAAACGATTTCTTGATGCAAAAGGTTGACCAGGCGTATACATATGAAGAAGTTGCAGGGATAATGAAGGAATGTATTTCTTAAAAAAGAGGGTGTAGTATGAAGAAGTTTGAGTTTTCACTAAAAAAGCTGATGGAATATAAACAGCAGATTTTAAAAAAAGAAAAATCTCATCTTGGTGAGTTAAGAAAACAAAAACAGCTTCTTGATGATGAGATTTCTTTTATAACAAATAAAAAAAGGGATAATTGTGAGTCTTTTAATAGAAGAATGTGTGGTGGGCTTTCCCCGCAGCATATTTGCCTGCATAAAAATTATATAGAAAGCCTTAACCAGCAGATTAATAATCTTCATTCAAAAAAGAATGCTCTTGAAGCAAGTATTCAAAATCAGCTTGAAATTGTTATACAGATTACAAAGGATGTTGATTCACTTGAAAAGCTTGAAGAAAAACAGCTTGAAGAATATAACAATCAGCTCACAAAACAGCAGGAGCTTTTTATTGAAGAGTTTGTTTCTCATAAAAGCTTTGTAACAGTAAATTAGCTGTCATCGGGATATCCCGTTGATATA
>QKDG01000051.1 GCA_003246805.1 Clostridia bacterium
ATTTTTGAATGCTATCAGATAGAAGTAATTGAATAATATTGTTAAATAAAAGTTAACAAAAGCATAAAAACACTTGCCTGTATTGATTATTGTGCCTTAAATGGTTATAATAATTATACAGGTTTTTATTTTACATATACACAGTATATCAAACGGAGGAATTGCTTTGATTTTTACAGTTGATGTTGGCAACACAAATATTGTACTTGGTGCATTTGCTGGCGATGAGCTTGTTTTTACTTCAAGAGTAGCAACTGAAGCCTTTAAAATGGAGGATCAGTATGCGATAGAATTCTCTGATATAATCAAGCTTTACGGCTATACGCCAGAGGATTTTGAGGGTGCAATTATCTCAACAGTTGTTCCACCATTGACAACGATTTTGAAATCTGCTGTGAAAAAGCTTTTAAAATGCAAGGTTATTGTTGTTGGCCCCGGTATAAAAACAGGGCTTAATATTAAAATCGATAACCCGGCTATTTTAGGAAGTGACTTAGTATGTGCTGCTGTCGGGGCAATGCAGAAATACAAGCCACCAATGATTATCTTTGATTTGGGAACAGCAACAACAATTTCGGCGATTGACAAATCGGGCGCTTTTTTAGGCGGGTCAATTCTCCCCGGGGTAAAAGTTTCTCTGCAAGCCTTGTCAAATTCCACTGCACAGCTTCCTCATATAAATACCGAGCTTGAGGGGGATACTGTAATCGGTGCCAATACCATTGATTCTATGAAATCAGGTATCGTGCTTGGCACTGCCGCAATGATGGACGGTATGATTGACAGGTATAAAGAGGTCTTGGGTGAAGACGCAACAGTTCTTGCAACCGGGGGGCTTGCACAAAGTGTAGCCTGCCATTGCAGAAGAGAGCTGGTTATAGCTCCCGATTTAATCAGCGATGGGCTTTATGTGATATACAAAAAGAATGCTGAATAATTAACCTGAAAATATGCATTGTATCGGATTGACCGAACAGTAGCAAGGAGGATAATATGAACAATTCAAAAAACAGGCAAAGTATTTTATGGCTCACACAGTTATCGGTGCTGACAGCAATTATTTTTCTTTTGGCATTCACGCCGCTCGGGTATTTAAAGGCAGGCCCTATTTCAATTACTTTTCTTACAATACCGGTAGTTGTTGGGGCAATAGTTCTGGGGCCTTATGCAGGGCTGATTCTTGGTGGAATATTCGGACTGACCAGCTTTATTCAATGCTTTGGAATGGACCCTTTTGGCGTTGCGTTATTGCAGATTAATCCGGTGTTTACATTCATTATGTGTATGGTTCCACGTATGCTTATGGGTTATCTTGTTGGAGTGATTTTTTTAGCGTTGATTAAAAAGGATAAAACAAAGCTTTTGTCATATGGTGCAGCAAGCCTTTCGGGCGCTTTGCTAAACACAATATTCTTTATGACGGCATTGATTCTTTTGTTTGGCAGCACAGATATTATCATGAATTTGCGTGGTGGCAAAAATGTTATATTGTTTGTTGCAACAATAGTGGGAATAAACGGTATTGTTGAAGCTGTTGCAACCACTATAATTGGCGTTGCAATCAGTAAGGCATTAAATAGATTTGTAAAATAGTAATATTAACAAAACGCCAAGGGAATTGCCCTTGGCGTCATAGTGTCGAAAAACTATGATTTTTGATGCGAAGGGGTGTGGGGGCGACCGCAAAGCCACCGCAAATACGTGCAACAATTTATGATAAAATTGTAGAAAAGGGCTTTTTCTACAAACTAACGCCAAGGGAATTTCCCTTGGCGTTAGTTTTATTTGCAATAGGTTTCAATATAACTGTTGATTGAATTCTGAACAATTTCAAGAGCCTCAGATTTTTCTTTAATTTCATCAATGGCAGTTTCCTTATGTTCAAGTGCTTTATAAACACTAAAAAAATGTGACATTTCATCAAATATATGCCTTGGCAGCTGCGTGATATCAGTAAAAGAATTATATGTAGGGTCGTTATACGGAATAGCAATAATTTTATGGTCAGGGAATCCGCTGTCTACCATAGAAATTACACCAATAGGGTAGCATTTTACAAGTGATAAGGGATATAAAGTCTCTGAGCAAAGAACAAGAACATCAAGGGGATCGCCATCCTCGGCATATGTTCTTGGAATAAAGCCGTAATTTGCCGGATAGTGTGTAGATGTGTGCAAAATTCTATCCATCAGCAAAAAACCGGTTTCCTTGTCAAGCTCGTATTTTACCTTACTGCCCTTGGGGATTTCAATTACTGCATAAAAATCATTCTTTGAAATCTTCTTAGGGGAAAAACTGTGCCAGATATTATTCATTATAAATCTCCTTATAAATTAAAGTCATACATTATCAGCCTTATGCGAAAAATACAAACCTGCGTCAGTCAGATTATTGATAACATCGCTTATGCTTTCACCGTTGAACTCAACCGAGGCACAGGTTGCAGGGTTATCATCGCTCAAAACATCCCAGGCGGTTTTGATTTTGTTCTCACGGGGGATACTGCATTTTTCAAAAACCTTTACAAACTTATCAATTCTTGCAGAATAGATATTTATTATATTATAGGTTAGAAAATAAATTTCATCGTCGGTTTTGTGCGATGCAAAACCAAATTTAATAATACCATCGTTAAAAAGCAAATCACCATATCTTTTTAAAACGGCAAGTATAACCTTAAAGTTACAGTTATCAAGATAATATACATCTTTTTGTGGAACAGAACCCGCATTATCGTCATCACAAGGGACTTCAAGAAAAAAGAATAAAGGCTCTTCAAGTGTTCTGCACAAATCCGAGGTAATTCTGAACAAATTCTCTGCGCTTATATTTGCAAGAATATTAGTATCATTAATTTCATACCCTTGATGGATATCAAACAAATTATCTATACTATAACCCTGGGCGAGATTAAACCTTTCAGCCACCATCACCACTCCTTAATGAAATTATAATAGCATACTTTTATAGTGATAGCAAGAATTCATAAACTAATATTTAAATATACAGAATAGTAAATAAAAAAATATAGTAACATCTTTAAATATGTATACATATTATAAAAGGGTTAACAGAAGTTCTGCTAACCCTTTTGTTTGATAAAGATAATTACATACAAAATCTGTGGCTGCCTATAACCTTAATGATAGGCCTTGCGTGCATCCATGCGTTGCTTGTTTTG
>QKDG01000074.1 GCA_003246805.1 Clostridia bacterium
AAAAAAGGTGTGTTGAACACTATTTTGCAAGTAATTCTTTTTTATTTGTTGCATATTCTTCATGATTTTGCTATAATATAATGAACTAATACTCTGAAAGAAGGAAGTTTTATGGCAGAAATCAGAATCGAACTGACAAAAAATCCAAAAGCAAAGCCCGCAGATGAATCTAATCTTGGCTTTGGCAAAATTTTTACGGACCATATGTTTATAATGGACTACGACACTGGAATGGGATGGCATGATGCCAGAATTGTTCCCTATGGTAATATTGAGCTCAGCCCTGCTGCTATGTGCCTGCATTACGGACAGGAGGTTTTTGAAGGCTTAAAGGCTTACAGAACATCCGACGGTAAAATACAGCTGTTCAGGCCACAAGAAAATTTCAAAAGGCTTAATGTATCAAATGAAAGACTTGTAATACCTGAAATTGATGTTGATTTTGCTGTTAAGGCTTTGAAAGAGCTTGTAGAAATTGAGGCAGACTGGGTTCCTCACACTGATGGTGCTTCACTATATATCAGGCCTTATATAATAGCGGTTGACCCGTTTCTTGGCGTTCGCCCTGGTGATAAATACTTGTTTATGATAATTCTATCTCCATCAGGAGCATACTATTCTTCTGGCCTTAATCCAGTAAGCATATATGTTGAACAAAATTATGTTCGTGCTGTTAAAGGTGGAATGGGCTTTACAAAAACAGGTGGAAACTATGCGGCTTCACTAATCGGACAAAATGAAGCTCACAAACAAAATTACTCACAGGTTTTATGGCTTGACGGTGTTGAAAGAAAATACATCGAAGAAGTTGGCGCAATGAATATCTTCTTTGTTATCGGCGATGAGGTTGTTACTCCCTCACTTCAAGGCTCAATACTTTCCGGTATCACAAGAAAATCTGTTATTGAGTTGTGTAATTCTTGGGGACTTAAAGTTTCTGAAAGAAGAATTTCAATTGATGAAATCGCAGAGGTATACAAGAATGGCATGCTGAAAGAGGTTTTCGGGACTGGTACTGCTGCTGTTATTTCCCCTGTTGGTCATTTAAAATGGAACGATATGGTTATGGAAATCAACGATAACAAAATCGGTGAAATTTCTCAAAGGGTTTATGATACATTGACAGGTATTCAATACGGAAAGCTTGAGGATACTCACGGCTGGATTACTCCTGTTTGTTAATATCACAAATAAATATTGGTTATGATTCTTCCTGCTACTGGGCAGGGAGAATTTTTTTGCGGCTACCACAAATATACATATACTTTTTATTTATATCCATTAGAAAAATTCCAAACAAAATTGCTATTTTTAAATCAAATATAGCTATGACTTTGCGGTGATAACCAGTATTATAAATATAAAGGATGGTGATGTTTTGTGGCGATTGCAGGGATAGATATTGGCACAACAGGATGCAAATGTACTGTTTGTAACAGAGATGGCAAAATACTTGCAGAAGCATATTATGAATATAAAAGCTCAGACCGCACTGAAAGCAATACTATTAACCCCCTATCAGTATGGGAGGGTGTTAAATTTGTATTAAAGCTGGTTGTTGAAAAAGTTAAAGACATCAAATCGATAGCAGTAACTTCCTTTGGGGAATCAGCCGTATTGCTTGACGAAAATGATAACGCCGTTATGGATTCATATCTTTATACTGATAAGCATGGGGTAAAAGAAGCTAAGTTTATTGAAGAAGCTATTGGTAGAAAAAACCTGAACAAAATTACTAGTTTAAATGCCGGAGCGATGTATTCCGTCCCGAAAATCATGTGGATTAAAAAGGAAAAGAGCGAACCGTTTAAAAAAGCAACTAAAATTCTTTTGTTTCAAGACTATATTGTTTTCATGCTTTCAGGGAAAAGACAGATAGATTATTCGCTCGCAACAAGAACAATGGCGTTTGACATAGATAAACTCGACTGGAGCAATGAAATACTTGACATTGCAGGAATCGATATTAATTTATTATCACAGTGTGTCCCTACGGGGACAATTGCAGGACCAATTAAAAAACATTTGGCACAAGAGCTTGGGATTAATTCAGAAATAATAATAGTTTCCGGATGTCATGATCAGATGGCTGCGGCACTTGGGACTGGCACGCTAAATGCTGGCAGTGCAGTAGATGGCACAGGAACCGTGGAATGCATTTCAGCTGTTTTTGATGGTAAGAATAAGAGTGTCAACAAAAGCAAACTTTATCCTGATAACTATGCAATTGTGCCCTACGGAGAAGATAAGTTTATAACATATGCTGTTTCATTCACAGGCGGAGCACTCTTAAAATGGTATCGTGATAAACTGAACAAAGCACAGTCAGATTTTCTTATATCAGTTGGAAACAACCCGTATGAACATTTCAACAAAACCATGGATGCGGTTAGCCCAACAGGTATTCTAATTCTTCCCCATTTTGCAGGAGCAGGTACACCATATATGAATCCAGAAAGCGTAGGAGCAATTATAGGGCTTTCAACACAAACATCTGCTGAAGATATATATAAAGCATTGATGGAAGGCGTTACATACGAAATGCGTTTGAATATTGAATTGTTCGAAAAGGCTGGGGTTATAATTGATACAATTAAAGCTACAGGAGGAGGCGCTGCTTCATCACAGTGGTTACAAATTAAAGCCGACATTCTAAAAAAACCTATTGTTTCCCTTGGTGCTGCACAATCAGGAACCTTAGGATGTATAATGCTCGCCGGAGTTGCTTGTGGTGAATACAAAAATTTGGATGAGGCAGCAAAAATACTTGTAAAAGAAAAGGAAGTATTTTATCCCCGAGAATTACAAAGCAAACAATATGATAAATTATTTAAAAAATATAGAAAACTATACAGTGCAGTGCAACAAGTAATTATGGAGGAATAGCTATGAGAAAAACTACATTTGCCTTGTTTTTTGGAAACAGGGGGTTTATGCCTGAAAGACTTATTTCAGAGGCAAGAAAAGAAGTATCAAAAGCAGTAACAGATGCAGGATATGATTATATTATAATGGATGAAAACGCAACCCGCCATGGAGCAGTTGAAACACGCGAGGAAGGCAGAGTTTACGCTAAATGGTTAGAAGAGCATAAAGGCGAATTTGACGGTGTCATTCTTTCAATGCCTATATTTATTGATGAAAACGGCGCTATTACTGCGCTGGAAAATGCTGATGTTCCGATTTTAATGCAGGCTTATCCCGATGAAATCGGAAAAATGGATTTTACACACAGGCGCGATGCCTTTTGTGGTAAATTCAGCCTGACTGATGTTTTTGAGCAATATAAAGTTCCCTATACCGTTTTAACACCGCATGTTGTTCACCCTGCTACCAAAGAATTTCAGGAAAACCTAAAAGATTTCGGTGCTATTTGCCGAGTTGTAAATGGAATGAAAAACATAAATATTGGTTGTATTGGTGCAAGAACAACTGCATTTAAAACAGTCCGTTACGATGAAATTACTGTTCAAAGACATAAAATAAATATAGAAAGCTTTGATTTGTCTGAACTAATTTTTAAGGTTCAGAATAAATCAAACAACGATATTAAAGTAATTGAAAAAATAGAAAGGCTAAAAAGCTTTACCGATTGTTCTAAGGTGCCAGAGAAAAATATGTATAATCTAGCAAAAACTGGTGTTGTGCTTGATGAGTATATTGAAGAATATCAGCTTGCTGCACTTACCCTTCGTTGTTGGAATGAATTTGAAGATATTCTGCATATTACACCGTGTGTCTTACTTGGCGAGCTTAATGACAGAGGAATTCCCGCTTCATGTGAAATGGATTTGTGTTCAGTAATCACAATGAGAGCTATGTACCTTGCAAGCAAAGAAGCAACGGCTTGCCTTGACTGGAACAATAATTACGGTAATGAAAAGGATAAAGTAATATTGTTCCATTGCGGCCCTGTTCCACAATCACTTATGACCAGGAAGGGCACAGTAACAGACCATAAAATGATTGCAAAACAAAATCCAGGACATGGATGGGGGTCTAACGAAGGAAGAATAGCTACATTTCCAATGACGTTTTCAAACTGTAAAACCGAGGATGGGAAAATATCAATTTATTTTAGTGAAGGTGAATTTACAGAAGATATTATTGAAGAAGGCTTTTTTGGCTGTGGTGGTGTAGCTCAGATTCCTGATTTGGAAAACAAGCTAATTAGGCTTGCACGAAACGGGTTTAAACACCATACAACGGTAGGTAAAGGGCATATGAAAAACATCTTGAATGAAGCATTTACGTATTACCTTGATTACAATGTAATAGATATTGATAAATAATCGGGAGATGTGGTATAATGAACGGCTTAAATGCATACGTAGGCAATTCTCTGCAAATTTCTGGTGTTGAAGAATTTCGGATAGTGGGCGGAAAAGGCGATGGGATGCGATTGCTTACAGTTCGAAACGGAAAGGGAATAGAATTTACCGTTTCAGTTGACAGATGTGCCGATATTTCAAGGCTGAGTTTCAACGGCTGTAATTACGGATATTTTTCTCCCACTGGATATGTAGCACCTTCCTATTATGATGACAAGGAAAATGGTTTTATAAAATCATTTACAGCAGGATTTTTGACAACTTGCGGTTTGAATTCTGTCGGGACCCCATGTGAAGATGAAGGGCAAAAATTTCCACTTCATGGCAACATAAGCAATACTCCGGCAGAGCATATTTACTGGACAGAAGATGAGAATGAAATTAATATCCATGCGGACATTCATTCATCTGTAATGTTTGGAGATAAGCTTTTACAAAAACGCAATATATGTTGTTCAAAGCTTGAAAATAAAATTGAAATAAAGGATACAATAAAAAATCTCGGAGATAAAAAAACTGCGTGTATGATTCTTTACCATATAAATATTGGCTATCCACTTTTGAGCGAAAAGAGCATACTGAACATACCCTCAAAAAATGTTTTACCCCGAAACGCTCACGCTCAAAGCGATATTGATAAATGGAATGAAATATTGCCCCCACAAAAAAACTGGGAAGAACAATGCTATTATCATTCATTTGACAAAAATGGATATGCATCAATATATAATCCTGAAATTAATAAAGGGCTGGAAATTAGCTTTGATGCAACAAAACTCAATAGCTTTGTTGAATGGAAAATGATGGGCTACAAAGATTATGTATTGGGTCTGGAACCAGGTAATTGTCATCCGGATGGCAGAGATAAAATGCGTAATCAGGGAAAATTGGTTTTTATTGATAGCGAAGAAGCTATTACGTATAATGTGCTACTAAAATGTTTGGAAGGAAGTAATAATTATGTTAGTAACTTTAAAGGAAATTTTACAAGAGGCTGAGGAAAAGGATATTGCAGTTGGTGCATTTAACACGCCAAATCTTGAATGTATAATGGCTGTAATAAATTCAGCTGAAAAATTGAAATGTCCAGTTATGCTTACACATGCCGAAGTCCATGAATCAGTTATGCCGCTTGATGTTATCGGGCCTATTATGGTTGATATTGCAAAAAAAGCTACTGTTTCTGTATGTGTTCATCTGGACCATGGAGAAACACATGATTATCTGGAAAGAGCTATGAAGCTTGGATTTACATCCGTTATGTACGATGGGTCTTTACAGCCTTATGAGGATAATGTTGCAAACACAAAAAAAGCTGTTGAAATTGCTAAGAAATATGGAGTAAGTGTTGAAGGTGAGCTTGGTATATTAGGTGGAAGAGAATCAGGTAGTGCTCCTTCTGAAAGAAAAATTGAAGAGATGTATACTAATCCCAATTCTGCCGCAGATTTTGTTAAGGCAACTGGTATTGATGCACTTGCTGCATCGTTTGGAACTGCTCACGGTTTTTATAAGGAGAAACCAAAGCTTGATTTTGACAGAATTGAGAAGATTAATGAGCTTGTTTCTATACCACTTGTTATGCATGGTGGCTCTGGTGTTAGCCCTGAGGACTATAAAAAGGCTATTACTCTTGGAATACGAAAAATAAATTATTACTCATATATGGCAAAAGCAGGAGTTGACGCTGCGAGAAATTTACTTGCCAATGAAGATATTCAGTTCTTTCCAGACCTTGCACTTGCCTCACAAAAAGCAATGGAGGCTGATGCTGAAAAGGCAATGAAAGTTTTTGCACATAAATAGAATGCTTAATCAGATAATCAGTTTAAACTCCCTCTGCTGCACAGCCGGGGGAGTCAGCTTGTAGAAAAAGTCCTTTTCTGCAATTTTATTATAAGTTAAAGTACGTATTTGCGGGGGCTTTGCGGTCGCCCCCGTACCCCTTCGCATCAAAAACCATAGTTTTTAGACACTCTGACTCCCTCTGCTGCACAGCAGGGGGAGTTTTTATTATTCATATTCCTGCTCTATGGCAAGTGAATTAATTATTGCAGTAGGTTTATTATAAAACAATTTAATTTAGCTGCTGCTGATTTGTATTTTTATAGCATAAATACCAGTCAGTGCAATTAAGCCCTAAACTGTCAGGGCTTTGCTGCCTTTGCTGCAATTGCTCATAGGTTTTAGGTGGTGGAACAAGAACGGGCTTCCCCGGGAGCCAGTTTGCAGGGGTAACTACCTTCTCTCTGTCTGTCGTCTGCAAAGCTTCAAGCAGCCTCAGTATTTCGTATGTGTTTCTTCCGTTAGTCAATGGATAAATAAGTATAGCACGAATAATCATTTGAGGGTCAATAAACACAACATTCCTTACAGTTTCCTGTGTGCTTACATCCGGGGCTATCATTCCATACATTCTTGCGATTTCGCCGACTCTGTCAGCAATTACGGGGAATGGGATTTCAACACCAGTATTCTGATATATATTGTTCACCCACGCTAAATGAGATGGGTTGCTGTCGATGCTTAGGCCTAATAGCTGTGCGTTAAGCACTTCAAATTGCGGATTAGCCTCAGCAAAAGCAATAAATTCAGTAGTGCAGACTGGCGTAAAATCACCCGGATGTGAAAACAGTATTACCCATTTGCCCTTTAAATCAGAAAGCCTGAGGGGGCCAAATGTTGTGTTGGCGTAAAAATCAGGGGCTTTCATTCCTATACTTATGTGGCCAAAGCTTGATTGTGAATGGCAGTTGTAGCATTCCATTATAAAACTCCTTTTAAAAATTTTATTATATCTTATGCTATAAGGTGATTTTTGTTAAAAATGCTTTATTGTAATAATAAGCTTGAATATATTTGTAAACTATCTTTCAGGGACTTTGCGGTCACCCCTCATACTCCTTCAAAAAAACAAACCTGTTCCTTTTTAAGAACAGGTCAGCTTGTAGAAAAAGCCCTTTTCTACAATTTTATTATAAATTGAAGCACGTATTTGTGGGGGCTTTGCGGTCGCCCCCATTCCCCTTCGCATCAAAAACCATAGTTTTTCGACACTCTGAAACCTGTTCCTTTTTAAGAACAGATTTGTTTTTTGTTAACTCACTTTATCAAACTGGGAATTATAAAGCTCATAATAAAAGCCTTGCTTTTCTATAAGCTCTTGGTGGTTGCCCTGCTCTATGATATTGCCTTCCTTCATAACGAGTATAAGGTCAGCATCTCGTATTGTTGATAATCTGTGAGCAATAACAAAGCTTGTTTTGCCATGCTTTAAGTTGTTCATTGCCTTTTGTATAAGCTGCTCTGTTCGTGTATCGACAGAGCTTGTTGCTTCATCAAGAATTAAAATAGGTGTATCAGCAAGAACAGCACGTGCGATTGTCAACAGCTGTTTTTGCCCCTGTGATATATTGTTGGCTTCTTCATTTATTACAAGGTCATAGCCCTCGGGGGTTGTATTGATAAAGTAATCACAGTGCGCAGCTTTTGCAGCAGCAATTATCTCATCATCGGTTGCATCAAGCTTTCCGTATGAAAGATTTTCTCTTATTGTTCCGTTAAACAGCCAGGTATCCTGCAAAACCATACCAAAGATTTTTCTCAGCTCTGAGCGTGTCATATCTCTTATATCAACACCGTCAATCCTTATTGAACCTTCATTCACATCATAAAATCTCATCAGAAGATTAATTATAGTCGTCTTTCCAGCACCGGTAGGGCCGACAATAGCGACGGTCTGACCAGCTTTTACGTTTACATTTATGTTATTTAAAATTACCTTGTCTTTATTATATCCAAAAGTGATATTGTCAAAATCAACATTGCCCATTACATTATTAAGTTTTACAGGGTTCTCAGCTTCAGGAACTTCGTCTTCCTCTTCAAGAAATTCAAATACTCTTTCAGCGGCAGCGAGTGTTGACTGAAATACATTTGCTATCTGGGCAGTTACAGCGATAGGCTGATTGAACTGACGTATATACATGATGAATGACTGTATATCACCAATATTCAGCTGGCCGTTTATTGTCAGATACCCACCGATAAATGCAACACCAATATATCCAATGTTCCCGACAACTTGTAGTATCGGCATCATTAGCCCTGATAAAAAGTTTGACTTCCAGGCGGTTTTATAAAGCTTTTCGTTGATGTTTTTGAATTCGCTGATTGATTTATTTTCAAGATTATAGGCTTTTACGATAGTATGGCCAGAAAACATTTCTTCAATATGCCCGTTGATGTTTCCAAGGAAAACCTGCTGATTTTTGAAGTGCTTTTGCGATAATTTTACTATTATACTTACCAAGATTCCGCTTAAAGGTAGCGAAACCAAGGCTATCAAGGTCATTACAGGGCTTATCGTCAGCATCATTATAAGGATACCGATAATTGTTGTAACTGATGTAATCGCCTGAGTCAGCCCCTGTTGTAATGACATTGAAACTGTATCAACATCGTTTGTAATACGGCTTAATATTTCACCATGGGTTATGCTGTCAAAATATTTTAGTGGCATTGTATTCAGTTTTAGTGAAATCTGCCTTCTCAGCTTGTAGGTAATTTTTTGAGAAACGCCTGAAATTATAAATCCCTGAATATAACTGAAAGAAGCACTTAAAATATATAATATAATCAAGGTAATTGCTATTTTGCCAATATAATCAAAATCAACCTGTATCGGTGATTGTGTCATATAAGCAGTCTCAAAGCTGTGTTGAAGGCTAGTTGTTGCCTCACCAAGAATTTTAGGCATAAAAATTGTAAATACTGTTGATAAAACAGCAAAAATTATTGTAAATGTAAAAGCTATTTTATATTCTCCAAAGTATTTCAAAAGCTTTTTGCCAGTGCCTTTAAAATCCTTTGCTTTTTCATTTATTCCTCCGTGGCCACCCGGCCCGCCGCCAAAGCCCCTGCCAGGGCCACCAAGTCCTTTGCGCTGTGAAGGTGTGCTTCTGTTATCAGACATTTCTCAATTCCTCCTCTGAAAGCTGTGATGAAGCTATTTCTTTATAGACATTACAATTACTCATAAGCTCCTTATGTGTTCCTATTCCTGCAATTTTTCCGTCATCAAGAACAATAATCTGCTGAGCGTTTATTATTGTGGAAACTCTTTGTGCAACTATAAAGGCTATTGATTCCTTTAAGTAAGGGCTTAATGCCTCACGCAAAGCTTTATCGGTTTTAAAGTCAAGGGCCGAAAAACTGTCGTCAAAAATATAGATTGCTGGCTTTCTTATCAGTGCTCTTGCGATAGAAAGCCTTTGCTTCTGGCCACCTGATAAGTTTGTTCCACCCTGAGCTATCTCAGATTCATACCCTGCCTCTTTATCATTAATAAATTCCTCAGCCTGAGCAATTTTAGTGGCAGCGATGATTTCTTCCTTGTTGGCATCCTGTTTTCCAAGAAGAATATTGCTTTCTATGGTTCCAGAGAATATCACTGCTTTTTGTGGCACATAGCCCATCATGTTGTGCAGGAATTCAAGGTCGTATTCCTTTACATTTTTACCGTTAATTAAAATCTCACCCTCGGTAACATCAAAAAAACGTGGTATAAGGTTAATCAAGGTTGATTTACCACTTCCCGTGCTGCCGATAATAGCAGTTATGTTACCTTTGTTTGCTTTAAAAGAAATATTGTCAAGAACTTTTTCGGTAGCATGCGGATATGAGTATGAAACATTTTTAAATTCTATATCAAAATCTTGCTTGTCAGCTAAATCCTTTAAAGGATTTTCAACATTTTTTATAGTTGATTCTGTTTTTAATACCTGCCTGATTCTCTTCCATGAAACAGCGGCACGAGGCAGTATTACAGAAATCATTGTAAGCATAATGAATGAAAACATAACCTGCATAGCATAGTTAATAAACGCTATAATATCGCCAAGCATCATACTGTTTTCGCTTATTGCTTTTGCACCAAACCATACAATAGCAAGCTGCATAAAATTCAAAATAAGCATGATGGCAGGGAACAGCATTACCATAATTCTGTTGAGCATTATATTTGTTCTTGTTAAAACAGTGTTGGCAGTATCGAATTTATCTTCCTCAAACTTTTCGTTCCTGAATGCGCGGATAACCCTGATACCGTTCAATTGCTCTCTTGAAACTTTGTTGACACCATCAATATATTTTTGAACCTTGTTGTATAATGGAACAAGAACAATCATCAGCAAAGATATTACAACAAGAGATGCAGGGATAGAAACCCCTAAAATCCAGCTGATACTGCCCGAAGTATCAATCGCTTTTTGTATTCCTCCAATTGCCATTATAGGTGCTGAAACTACCATTCTCAAAAACATGAATATAAACATCTGAACCTGCTGGATATCATTCGTGTTCCTGATAATAAGAGAAGCAGTTGAGAACTTATTGAATTCTGCAAATGAGAAACCCTCAACCTTTTCAAACACATCAGCGCGTATGTTTTTGGCGACTCCGGCTGCAATTATCGCCGCAAACAAGCTTGCAAATATTGTTCCTACGGCACCGATAACAGCTACTCCAATCATCTGCAAGCTTATCTGAGCAACTATTCCCATATCCTTTGGAACGATACCGTTATTGATGATATCCCTTAAATAGCCAGGCAGAGCAAGGTCTGCTGTAACCTGAATATAAATAAATAAAACAACAAGCAAGCAAAGTGGTAAATAGTACAGGTATTGTTTTTTGTTTTTCATAGCGTTTCCCTTCTATCTTTTCTCAAAATAATTATTTGCTTTTATAATCAATTCTGTAAGCTTGTCAGCATCCTCCTCCCCTAAATAATCAATAAGGTCAGATATTGACTTCTTCATATAAGAATGATGCTCACAAATTTTTGCTTTTGCTTTTTCAGTCAGCGATAATAGGAGCATTCTTCTGTCTTCTTTTGATATTTCCCTTGTAATGAAGTTCTGTTCCTCAAACTCATTTAAAATAGCAGTGAGTGATGATTTTGACAACCCTAATTCATCACATATCATAGATGGCACAGCATACCCGTTTTCTTCAACCAAATGCCTGATTGACATTAAAACCATAATTTTTGTGGGCTTTAAATCGCTAAAACTATGCTTTGGCTTAAAATAAGAAAACAGCTTGAATATTGCCTGAGATAAATCGTACGTCTTGTCTGAATCTGGGCTCATCATAACACATCCTTAAAATTAGTTCAAATTACAAACTATTCAACATAAGTATTATACACAAACAGAATTAAAATGGCAAGAGGAAAAACAAACAAATTTTTGTTAAGACTACAAAAAAAGTTGAATAATTTGCTAAAAGCGATTATAATATTTACAGCTAAAAAACAGGAGGTTATTATGAACTGGGCAGAAATAAGTATTTTTACAACAACAGATGGGATTGACGCAGTAAGCGGGAGCCTTATGCGTTTGGGTATTACTGGTTTTGTTATAAAAGATGCAAATGATTTCGAGGAATTTTTAAATAACAAGACGGGAAACTGGGACTATATTGATGATGACTTAATGGGGCTAAAAAACTGTGAAACTTCAATTACCGTTTATCTTCCTGAAAACGCAGAAATATGTTTGAAGATATTAAGGAAGAGCTTAAAGCATTAAGGCAGCGTGATAAAGAGAATATATTTGGAAGGCTTGATTATCAAGTAAGCAACGTTAATGAAGAAGACTGGGCAAATAACTGGAAGAAGTATTTCAAGCCTTTAAAAATCGGCGACAAGCTTTTAATTAAGCCATCGTGGGAAAGCTATGACAATATAGATAATCGCATTATTTTAGAAATTGACCCTGCATCAAGCTTTGGCACTGGCCAGCACAACACAACACAGCTTTGCCTTGAATTATTGGAGAATCACATAAAACCACAGGACAGACTTCTTGATTTAGGCTGTGGCAGCGGAATTTTATCAATCGGAGCTATTCTGCTTGGGGCAAAAAATGTGACTGTTGTGGATATTGAGGAAAACTCAGTTAAAACTTCAATTGAAAATGCAAAGAGGAACAACATATCAACGGATATTTATACTGGTTATTGTGGAAATATAATTGAAGACGGTAACCTGGCTGAAAAATTAGGGAGTGGCTATGATATAATCTGCGCTAATATTGTTGCAGACGTTCTGATAGCTATGAGCAGAATGTTCAGTAGCTTTTTGAATAAAAACGGATTGCTAATAATGTCTGGAATAATTTCATCACGCAAGGATGAAGTAATAGATGCTGTTAAAAATCAAGGCTTTGAAATTCTTGATATATCTGAAAAAGAAGATTGGGTTGCTGTTATGGCAAAAATAAATTAGTGTTAATTGAAATAATATGAAAAACACTGTATAATAAAAACGATAATAGTAATAAAATGTAAGCGGGAGAAATTATGGCTAAAAAAACATCTTATGGAAACGAAGCAATTGTATCCTTAAAAGGTGCCGACAGGGTGAGAAAACGCCCGGCAGTAATATTTGGTTCTGATGGAATCGAAGGCTGCAAGCACTCAATATTTGAAATACTGTCGAACTCAATTGACGAGGCAAGGGATGGCCATGGCAATGAGATTGTGATTACAAAATTTCAGGACAATATTTTTGAGGTTGAGGATTTTGGCCGTGGCTGCCCCGTTGATTTCAATAAAACTGAAAATCGCTATAACTGGGAGCTTGTATATTGCGAGCTTTATGCCGGTGGCAAATATCAGAATAACACTGGCGAGAACTACGAATATTCACTTGGACTTAACGGGCTTGGTGCATGTGCCACTCAGTATTCCTCTGAATTTATGGATGTTGAGGTGTTCAGAGATGGGTATAAGTATAATCTACATTTCGAACACGGCGAAAACAAAGGCGGGCTGAAAAAAGAGCCGACATCCACAAAAAAAACAGGAACACGAATAAGATGGCGCCCTGACCTTGAGGTTTTTACTGATATAAATGTAGAAGCAGAATATTTCCTTGATGTGCTTAAAAAGCAGGCTGTTGTTAATCCTAATATAAAATTTATATTCAGGCAGCAGGTGGAAGACGGCAGCTTTGCCAGAACTGAGTTTTTATATGAAAACGGTATAAGCGATTATATTAAAGAAATTGTTGAGGCAAATAATCTGACATCAATCCAGACATGGTCTGCGGACAGAAAGGGGCGTGACAGAGAGGACAAGCCTGACTATAAAGTAAAGCTGAATGTTTGCTGCACCTTTTCAAATAAAATAAAATTTGCGGAGTATTATCATAATTCAAGCTTTTTGGAACACGGAGGCTCACCCGAAAAAGCAGTAAAGCAGGCATTTGTTTCGCAGATTGACGCGTATTTAAAGCAAAATAACAAATACTTAAAATCAGAAGCAAAAATAAGCTTTGTAGATATTGAGGATTGCCTTGTCCTTGTTTCATCATCCTTTTCAACACAGACTTCATATGAGAATCAGACGAAAAAGGCGATAACAAATAAGTTTATTTATGAATCAATGACAGAATTTTTAAAGCATCAGCTTGAAGTTTATTTTCTTGAAAATCCAGATGAAGCACAAAGAATAGCAGAGCAGGTGCTTGTAAACAAAAGAAGCCGTGAGAATGCTGAAAAAACAAGGCTAAACTTAAAGAAAAAGCTTGCCGGAACTATAGACCTTTCAAATATGGTTCAAAAATTTGTTGATTGCAGGTCAAAGGATATTAATCAAAGGGAGCTTTATATTGTTGAGGGTGATTCTGCGCTAGGTGCTGTAAAGCTTGCGCGTGATGCAAACTTTCAGGCTATAATTCCTGTTCGCGGAAAGATTTTGAACTGCTTAAAGGCTGATTATGATAAAATATTCAACAACGATATTATAACTGATATTATAAAGGTTTTAGGCTGTGGGGTTGAGGTTAAATCAAAAGCGAACAAGGAGCTTTCAAGCTTTAATATTGAGGGGCTAAGATGGAACAAGGTGGTAATATGCACCGATGCCGACGTTGACGGCTTCCAGATACGAACATTAATTCTGACTATGCTTTACAGGCTTGCACCAACATTGATTGATGAAGGCTATGTTTACATCGCAGAATCACCGCTGTTTGAAATAACAACAAAGGAAAAGACATATTTTGCTTATAGCGAAAAAGAAAAAAATAATATTCTTGAACTTATTAAAGATAAAAAATACACACTTCAGCGTTCAAAGGGGCTTGGTGAGAATGAGCCTGACATGATGTCACTAACAACGATGAATCCTTTGACAAGGCGCCTTATAAAGGTTGGGCCTGATGATGCAAGAGCAACAACGGAAATGTTCGATATGCTCCTTGGTGACAATTTGCAGGGAAGAAAGGATTTCATTTCACAATTCGGGCATGATTATTTAGACCTTGCTGATATTTCTTAATACCAAGTTTAAAGACAAGGAGCTGCAAAATGGCAAAAAAAACAAATGAACAAAACAATAAAGATATGCCAGATGCTTACATTGAAAATGCAGGTGTAGTAGTTGAGGAAAAAATCACGACAACTCTTGAAAAAAACTATATGCCATACGCAATGAGTGTTATTGTTTCTCGTGCTTTCCCGGAAATTGACGGCTTTAAGCCGTCGCACAGAAAACTGTTGTTTACAATGTATAAAATGGGGCTGCTGACAGGGGCAAAAACAAAGTCTGCCAATGTAGTCGGGCAGACAATGAGGTTGAACCCTCACGGTGATGCAGCTATTTATGAAACTATGGTGCGTCTTACAAGAGGGAATGAGACGCTCCTTCACCCTTATGTAGATTCAAAGGGTAATTTCGGAAAGTCATATTCAAGGGATATGGCATATGCGGCATCAAGATATACCGAGGTAAAGCTTGACAGTCTCTGCAACGAGCTTTTTCGTGACATTGACAAGGATACAGTTGATTTTTCCCCTAACTATGACAATTCGACAACCGAGCCTGCACTTTTGCCCGCAACGTTTCCATCAATACTTGTAAATTCAAATGTTGGAATTGGCGTTTCAATGGCAAGCTCTATATGCCCTTTTAATCTTTCAGAGCTTTGTGAAACAACAATAGCTCTTATAAGAAATCCTGAGCATGATGTAATAAGCACGCTTAAAGCACCAGATTTTGCTGGCGGCGGCTTTATTCTTTATGATGAGGATGAGCTTTTAAAAATTTACAAAACCGGCCGTGGCTCAATAAAGGTTAGAGCAAGATATAATTATGACAAATCTGCAAACTGCCTTGAAATTACTGAGATTCCACCGACAACTACAATAGAGGCTATAATAGAAAAAATAATATCGCTGATTAAGCTTGCAAAAATCCGTGAAATAGCATATATCAGGGATGAAACAGATAAAAACGGGCTTAAAATAGCAATTGACTTAAAAAGAGGAACCGACCCCGACAAGCTTATGCAAAAGCTTTTCAAGCTCACCCCGCTGCAGGATACATTCTCATGCAACTTCAACATTTTGATTAACGGCTACCCGAGAGTAATGGGCGTTAATGATATTCTTACCGAATGGATTGAGTTTAGAAAAAACTGTATCAAAAGACGAGTAAGCTTTGATTTGAAAAAGAAGAAAGAAAAGCTGCATTTATTAAAGGGCTTAAAAAAGATTCTCCTTGATATCGACAAGGCCATCAGGCTTATCAGAGAAACAGAGGAGGAGAGCGACGTTGTTCCTAATCTTATGATTGGCTTTGCAATCGATGAGATTCAGGCTGAATATGTTGCCGAAATTAAGCTGCGCCATTTAAACCGCGAATATATTTTAAAAAGAACCAATGAAATTGACCAGCTTGAAAAAGAAATTGCGCAGATGCTTGAACTCCTTGACAGTGATAAAAAATTAAAGCAGGTTATAATTGACGAGCTTAAAGATGTTGCCGGCAGGTTTTCAAAAGCACGAAGAACAATGCTGTATTATACAGACACCAGCGACGAATCAGAAATAGAGGAGGAAATCCCAGATTATCCTGTTAGTATTTTCTTATCAAAAAGCGGGTATTTTAAAAA
>QKDG01000046.1 GCA_003246805.1 Clostridia bacterium
TATTTCTTCTTAACAGGAATCCAGATTTCACAATAATAGTTTTTGTCTTGTATTCCATTATTAAAATCACTTGGATTACTGTACATTTCAACACAGTATCCATCCGACATTACATAGTCCTTGTTGTTGGTCATCCATTCAGAATAAATCAAGTTATTAATATTCTGCAACGCATCAGGCATTGGCCCCCTGCAAGGGAAAACTGCCCAAGTAAGCTTTGGAATTGTACGAGCAATAAAGCCCTTTGGGATATCATTGCACGGGAGATAATTATCTGCAATCATATACTCAAATTCATTCATACCCATGCTTTCATCAATATTAATACCATACATGCCACAAATAGTTTTACCTTTTCCAGACTTAAAGTGCTCTTCCCAGAATTTTGGACATTCTGTTTTAGCAACATCATATTTTATAATTTTAGATGCACCAATAACAGTAAATGCCTCTTTTTCAACAATCTTGTAATCCATAATAGTTCCACCTTCCAATGTTAATTTGATTGACAGCGGATTAAATGATTTGAGTTTTGCCCCAGCCTCTCTTGCAGCCGACGGAGTTATCCCATGAAAGCGAGTAAAAGCCTTTGTGAAGCTTTCAGGCGTGTCATAGCAATACTTCAACGCAACATCAATAACTTTATTATTAGACATAGAGAGTTCAACACCAGCGAGAGATAAGCGTCGGTTCCTGACATATTCTCCAACAGTCATATTGGTAAGAATACTGAAAACACGTTGAAAATGAAAGCTTGAAGAATATGCGCATTTTGCAACCTCGCTATAATCGACATCATTCAAGAGATTATCCTCAATGTAGTCAATTGCATTTTGTAAGCCTGAAATCCAATCCATATCATAATCCTTTCTGTCAAATATAGAATAACATCAAATTGAAAATAATTCCTGTCTTTGAGTGCTGTGTATTGTCAAGAAAATTATATCACAAAAAAAACTCGCAAATCCTATTTTACAAAGATTTGCGAGTTTCTATCTGGTGACCCGTACGGGAATCGAACCCATGATTCCGCCGTGAAAGGGCGGTGTCTTAACCGCTTGACCAACGGGCCGTTGAAATGGTAGCGGCAGTGGGATTTGAACCTACGACCCTCCGGGTATGAACCGAATGCTCTAGCCAGCTGAGCTATACCGCCACTTCGCCGCTTCAACTAGCGACTTAATTATTATACGCTATAATGATTTATTTGTCAACACTTTTTTTAAAAATTATTATTTGTATATTTTTCCTCATTAACACTGCTTCTTTATAAATCAGACGCTACAATTGTTCAGAAAAAATATGTGCATTTATTAAAAACTCCTTTGTTTTTTTATAGGGCAGATACTTTATAGTGTGATACTTCCCTCTCTCTGACGTAGTAAAAATAATAAGGTTGCAGTTGTCTGATTTTTGCTGAAAAAAGTTCTGACTAAGTTTAACCTTAACAATTTTATCACGATGTACAAGAATAGTATGGAACTGAAAGCTCGTGCAGTATTTAAGTGTAAAATAATTGTCTTGTTCGCCTATACCAGAAGTAAAACAGCATACAATATTTACTATTAGTAGCCAAACAAAAGGTATAATAGCAAATAGTGCCGCGAAGTATATAATATCATTCCAAACTGTAAAGTACCTGATAGCATAGCGTGAGATAACAGGCAGAAGAATAATAGCCAAAAAAGGCATAAAAGCAAACCTTCTGATTTGTGAGGGGGTTGGGTTAATGCTGATTTTGTTTATAATATATGAAGGTAGCAGCATTTTCATTGCATTAGAAATCTGCGAATTTGTAGTTATAGGCAAAATAACAGCAATAGAATGCTTTGATTTTCCATAGCCGGAGCAATGAATGTTTAATGACGAAAGCCGAAATAAAATAGTAACCAGGCTTTGCCTTATATCTGCATAATTAATTTTCTTCGCATTTATATAAAATGTTCTCTTTGTTAAAAATCCACCGTTGACAATAAGATTTTTCCCACTTCTCAAAACATTAAAGTTCCAGTGCCGCAAAAGATTAATAATAACCGACAATATCCAACCACAAAAAATGATAAGCGAAATTATTACAGCAGCTTCCGGAATAACGCTTGAAAAAAATTGTGTAACCTGATTAAAGGTGTCATAAAATATTAGTTCAAGCTCCTTTCCTAAAAGCTTGCCCCCTTGATAAACAAGGGTTGAAATAAAAACAACACCCGACAAAGTGTTTGAAAATAAAAAAGAGAAATACAAAAGATGAAGCTTGCTTGGATAATATGAATGCTTGCCAGGGAAATCCTTATTGTTAAGCCCATAATGGATTTTAAAATCCCTTATTTCACTGTTTTTGACTACTAACGAAAAATCGCTTTTGTGAGATGTACCTGAATTTGTATCTATAAAAACCCTGCCTGACCTGAATGGAGAAAGATAAAAGTTTTTTTCAACCGCAATTACAGTGATTTTTTTGCGCTCCAATACAATTTTGCTTTTAAATAAAAATCCCTTATTAATATAAAAAAATAAATCATCAAAATCAAAGGTATAAAAATACCACTGAAAAAATCCATAAATCAAAATAACCAGCAAAACAAATATATCAAACCATGCCCCTTGTATCCACGCCCATAAATCAAACTGCAAATAAAAAAGTCCGCGTATTAAAGGGATAGATAATAGCCAAAAGCTTTTTGATGAATAATCAATTATTTTTATCGGATGCTGGCGCTTTAATTCCATACAAAACCTCTTAGTCAAATAATATTTTTAATAGAAGAAAAAATTACAGAAGATATAGCTTCTGCATCAGCCTTTGTGAGAAACAAAAGAACTATGTCGCCACCAAGTGCATTCAGCTTTAAAAAATTGAACCCTGTATATTTTGAAAAAGGGGTAAATAGCTTTGTGACATACTGAACTGAAGATACCTTCATATACTGCTGAGATTTTATAAAAAACCCCGAATATTTTATGACATCTTCTTTTGAAACATGATAAACGGTATTTTTAAAGTATAAAGGCAAAAAAATCATAAAGAATATGATATAAACAGCCCAGAATAATAATATGATTCCCCACATAATTATAGGATAAGCGTTTAAAAAATAGCTTGTCAAAAATGACAGCAATAAAAAAATCGGAATGAATAATACGATTAGTATATTTAATGCAGTAATAGACGGTTTGTATCGCTTCATTACATTCCAGCTTTCTTAAAGATTTAGGGGGGAACATGAACAGCTTAGTTTATAACATAACAAAAATAAATTCGGAAATAAACAAATTGGTATGGGGTACACCAATGATAATACTAATTGTTATAATAGGGTTATTATATACAATTAGATTAAAAGGATTTCAGCTTGTTTATATTAAAAATATATATGATAAAACTATAAAAAGTATTTTTAAAAAAAATGAAAACAAAAACAATAAAAGCGAAAACAGCATATCTCAGTTCCAGGCAATAGCAACCTCACTCGCTGCTACGATAGGAACAGGCAGTATTGCAGGGGTTGCAACGGCGATAACAATTGGCGGTGCAGGTGCTGTCTTCTGGATGTGGGCAAGCGCTTTTTTGGGAATGATGACAATTTATGCAGAGAATGTTTTGGGAATATATTTCCGAAAAAAAAACAAAAGCAATCAATGGCAGGGCGGAGCAATGTATTATATTGAATATGGCCTGCAAAGCAAATGGCTCGCTGTTATGTTTGCTGTCTTTTGCGTCTGTGCTTCTTTTGGAATGGGCAATATGGTTCAGGCAAACACAGTTTCAACCTCACTACAAGAGGTAATGCTATTATCCCCGAAAATCACCGGAATTATTATCAGTGTTGTTGTCGGGCTTGTTATTTTAGGCGGGATAAAAAGAATCGGCAGGGTTTCTGAAATTCTTGTTCCTTTTATATCGGTATTATATATTATAGGAACTCTTACAGTAATCATCGCAAATATAAACGCAATTCCAGAAGTATTTGAAAAAATTTTTAGTGAAGCTTTTGGTGCGGGCCCTTTGATGGGGGGAATAAGCGGAGCAGCTGTAAAAAGAGCAATTTCAATGGGGGTGAAAAGGGGTGTGTTCTCGAACGAGGCAGGTCTGGGCAGCTCGGTAATGGTACATTCAGCAGCTGATGTTAAAGAACCTGTTGTTCAGGGAATGTGGGGAATTGTAGAGGTTTTTATAGATACTATGGTTGTCTGCACGCTTACAGCACTTGTAATTTTATCAAGCGGTGTTATCGACAAAGCAAATTCAGCAATTCCTGATGGGGCGCCACTTGTAATCGCCGGGTTTGAAAAAACCCTTGGTGGATATTCAACAGCTATTGTAACTTTTTTTATAGTTGTTTTTGCTTTTGCCACAATAATAGGTTGGGAATACATTGGCGAAAAGGCTATGGAATACATATTTGGCACAAAATCAGTTATTTTTTATAGAATGCTTTATATAGCGTTCTTATATGTTGGCTCGGTCATTGAGCTTAGCCTGGCATGGGATATATCAGATACCTTTAACGGACTAATGGCAATACCCAATCTGATAGCCCTGTATCTGCTGTCGCCTTTGGTAATATCTATAACTAAAAACTATTTTGTAAGAAACAAAAAACAAAAAAAAATAAAGCCGATGTTATCGGCTTTTAAAGATATTCAAGAAGAACAGGAGAGAGCAGAGGATTGAATTTAAAGGGAAACATTTAATCGCCTTGCCATAATATCAGGGTTTGATGAATATTCAATAGCTGTCTGTGCTGTAATTTTTTTCTCGTTATAAAGATTTACAATATAATTATCCATAGTGTTCATTCCCTCACTTGACTGAATAACGGTATCAATCTGGTGGGTTTTGCTTTCTCTTATCATTGTTTTAATTGCACTGTTAACCACCATAACTTCAAAAGCAGGGATTAAAGTTCCATCAACTGCTGGCAATAGCTGTTGCGAAACAACTGCCTGCAAAACCATAGAAAGCTGGACGCGAATCTGGTGCTGTTGATTTGGGGGGAAGACATCTATAATTCTGTCAATAGTGTTGGCAGCGCCAGTAGTATGAAGAGTAGAAAGAATAAGCTGGCCGGTTTCTGCCGCTGTCATAGCAGTATTGATTGTCTCATAATCACGCATTTCTCCCAAAAGAATAACATTTGGTGATTGGCGCAAGGCAGAACGCAAAGCCGAGATATAGTTCTTTGTATCGATACTCAGTTCACGCTGGCTGACGATAGATTTTTTATGCCTGTGCAAAAATTCAATAGGGTCTTCGATAGTGATTATGTGAGAATTTCTTGATGAATTTATATTGTCAATTATACAGGATAAAGTTGTAGATTTACCACTTCCGGCTGAACCTGTTATGAGAACAATTCCCTTTGATAAATTGCTAAGCTCAATAATTCTGTCAGGAATATTAAGTGCCTTATAATCCGGCAAATCAAAAAGAACATATCTGAGCACTATTGAGAGAGAGCCACGCTGACGATAAATATTCGCACGATAACGACCCACTCCGGCAACAGAAAAAGAAAAATCAAGCTCAGTGCAGGTGTCTTTAAGATGAACAATTGAAAGGTTAGCTATTTTAAAAATTTCTTCAGCAAAGCCCTCAATTTCAGCAGGGGTTAAAATTCTTTCGCTTTGATTAACAATCTGCCCTGATATTCTATAACCTAAGTGTGCGCCTGAAACGAAGAATAAATCTGAGGCTTGTTTGTTTTTTGCATCAATAAAAATATCATGAATAGCCATAGCAATCTCCTTTTTATAATTTCAGGGCGATTATTTACCGTCCCATATATTCTGGCCGCCAGTGTTATATTCGTGAGAAGAGCCTGTTACAACCCATTGAATAAGCTCAAAGCTTTCATCCTGTGCTTTAAACGGAATACTGATTTTTATATTAAGGCTGCTGTTTGTGTTGATTTTTTCTGAAAAAGATAGAACATAGCCATCAGCCTGGTTGCTTAAAACAACATCGTCAAGCTGGGATAACTGGCTGATAGCTTCATCAAAGCTAAATGGAGTTTCATAAGCATTATACAATATGGAATCAATTTCAGCAAGCTTTAAATTTGCGTTATATGTGGCAGAAGATTTTGCAACAGCAAAGCTCCTTGCATTTTCTGCTATTTTAAGGCTGGCAGAGGATGAATTAAAGGTTAATACAGATATGGTTGTAAGGCATAAAACAACAAAAATCATTAATATAGAAACAGCGCCAACACCGATACCCGATTTATTATTCATAAGCAATCTCCTTCCCTTCCGGAACATAAACGGAGGAAGTTAGCCTGACTAATTCACCATCATCAGAAAGAACAGAAATATCAGCGGACTTTATTACCCCTGCCTTATTATTGACATCCTCGTTGCAGGAAATCACAATTTTAAAGACACCGCTCTGCCCTGAATATTTACCCTGGCTATCCAAAAACAAAACTACATAATCATTATTTACGCATTCTGCGGCAGATTTTCCATACATACTTTCAACAGTTTTTGTCAAATCACCGTTTGAAGAAAACATATTGTCAAATGATTGTGCTGTAATAACAGCCATATTTATATTATCGGCATTTTTATTCTGAACATAAGAGTTTGCAAAAACCTTTATCAGAATAGCACAGGAAAAAGCGAAAAATAAAACAACAAGAATAATCTCAACAAAAAAGCTGTTTAAATGCCTGAAAGAGGGCTTGCTGTTAAAAACCGTCATTATTAGCCTCCTCCCTGAAATCTGCACATTTTAAAGTTATACATAGCTCAATAGTTGCATTATCAGCATTTACCGCTGATAACACAGCAGTTTTACCATCAAGAATATTGATATCAAATTTATCAACCTTTAAAAGCTGTTGGCCTTCCCCTGGGTTGATGATATAATCAGCAGGAACAAGAATCTCATAGATATTTCCATCGTATGAGTATATCAAAGTCTTATAAGAATCCCCTGTTTCGGTATCTTTAAGAGAAAGATAAGTAATTTCACCATCATTTAAAACTGTAACGCCATCAGGTGTATCACAAGATGAAATTTTGTTGCCAATATATCTCAGCATTGTATATGAATTAAAGCTAGCATCATTATCTGCCATAACACCACGATAATTTGCGGCAGCAATCATAATCAGAAAAAAAGAACACACAGCAAACAGCAAAAACAGGAATACAACACATAATGTCTGAATACTTCTGCCGATTTTATTATTCAAATTCATTGCGGTCTTCCTTTCAAAAAAATAATAAAAGCTATCTGACATAAACAGTAATCTCAGGCATTACATTTGCTGCAAAGGTATCATAGCCTATTATGTATCTGTCTTCATTAACAATAAGATTATAGTTATCTTTAAGATAATCTATATCGGGTGGAAAGCTACCTTCTATTGAATAACAAAGCAAGGCGGCTTTTTTTATACTTTCTTTTGTGAAAGCGAGATTCTCATTATTCGTTGATTTTTCAAGATTTGAATACCCTGCAAAAAACCAAATAATAATAGCGGCAAAAAATACGATTACAAAAAAATACTCAAACAAATGTCTTGTCTTCTTTTTATCATTAGCAGATATACTCATTTAAATAGTCCTTTCCGGTTATCCGATAGCAGACATTATTCCCATTAAAGGAAGTAAAACAGAGATTAGAATGATACCAATAATAATAGTTAAAGTACCAACAAGCAAAGGCTCAATAAAAGATACAAGGTTGCTGAGAGAGCTGTTAACGTCATCCTCATATTTATCTGAAATCTGCTTCCATACAGTATCAAGCATACCAGATTTATAAGAAACTTTTATCATCTGAGAATAAAGTGGCGGGAATATATGAGCATCTGATATCGAGGCAGCGAAAGAAACCTGATTTTGCAAGCTTTCTTCACAGGAGTTTATTTTTTTAATAATTTTAGGGTTATCTACAACACCCTTGCTAAGGGTTAAAGCCTTGGTAGTATCAAATCCGCTTGAAATCATAAGGCTCATTGCAGAGCAGAAGCGACTAACTGAGGCTTTCTCAAACACATCTCTTAAAAAAATAAACTTAGAGAAAATACTAAATAGCATCCTCTTGCCCTTGTTTGAAAAAGACAATAAGTAGCAAATGACACCTAATATAAACAGAACGCCGATAATACAAAGAACAACAATACCGGTTTGTGAAGAAAACGCAATAGCAGCAGAGGATGAGGCATCAAGCTGGGAATTTATCTGCATAAAAACATCAGTGAAAACAGGTATTACTTTTAGCAGCAGAACCAGAATAACAAAGCCCATCATTGCAAGTAGTATAGCAGGATGCATGATTGAGCTTTTTACTGAGCTTTTAAGGTTAGCCTCACGCATATAATGCACCGACAAGCCTTCAAGCACCTTTTCAAGATGACCGCTTATCTCACCTATTTTAACCATAGAAATAAAGTATTCAGAAAAAAGATTTGTTTCTTCAAGAGAAGAATAAAGTGATTTTTGCTCATCAATGGATTGTGAAAGAAAATATAAAAGCTCCGATGTAGAATTATCCTTGACATCTTCAAGCAGCAGCAAAAGCCCGTCATTTAAATTTACACCCGATTTTAACACAAGCGCAAGTTGATTGCAAAAATAAGCAAGCTCCTCTGAGCTTAATGGTTTAAGTTTGGTCTTCATATTATCCTCCTCTAAAACACTTTGTCAACTTTATAATAGCCAGTATCATTAAAATAAGAAACAACAGATGCTTTGTTTGAAGCACTTGCATAGAAGGTTGCATCAAGGGTGTTGAATCCGGAGTTGACAAGCTGTATATCAACGGTTATCCAGCCAGTTTCTGCCGTATAAACCTGATTCCAGGCATGATATAGCCCCTGCGGGCTGGCATAACCCTTGACAAGCTTTGTGGGTATCCCCTGAGCCCTTGCCATTGCAGCAAAGAGGGATGCATAGTCGTAGCAAATACCCATGTTTGTTGATAAAACCTCATCAGGATAAGGGATATAAAATGTTAATGTTCCTGAAATAATGGCGTTGGCCTCATTATAATCGTACCGTATGTTTGAAGTTATATATGTAAAAATTGCACCAATTTTTTCAAGCGCAGTTGTTTTTCCTGCACAAACCTCAGCCGATTTTTGAACCAGCGCAGAATTCTGGCTGAAATTAACCTGCTGATTAGGGTATAAAAACGGGCTTAGCGAGCTAGAAAGGCTGACGCTGACGCTTTGCTGAATTGAAACTGCATAGCTAGTGCCGGAAACAAGCTCCCCTATTGTAATAGTATATGTACCGTTGCCAAGCTGTAAAGGGAAGACCTCAGTAGTCCCCGACGTGTTAAGGTCGTAGGAATATGAAACGCCGTCTTTATTGACAAGGACTTTAACCTTTGAGTTCGTGCCGGTATATCTGGCAGTAAAATAACCTTCGCTTTTGTTTGAAACATCTATCACAGCGTTTGAGGAAGAATATGCTTCAGTCCCCGGGCTTGTCGGTGTTCTTACCCAAGGGATAACAACAGGTGGTGGTGCGGCAGTTGTTGTTGCTGCTGTTGTAGTCGTGGCAGGAGGTGTTGTTTGAGTTTGTTTTGTAGTAGTTGTCTGTGCAGTTGTTGCAGCGACACTGGTTGTTTCTGAGTCATCACCGCTAGTATCAGAAGAAGTATCATCCGACAAAGATGAAAAATCGCTGTCAGCATAGCTGTCATCCTGTGAAGACAAGCTATTGCCAGAAGAGTTATCAGAATCTAAAACAGATGAGCTGCCTAAATCAGATAAAGAAGAGTTGCTATCATCAGAAGACTGTGATATCTGATTACAGCCGACTGAGTTTAATACAAAAAACAATGCGCAGGAAAAAGCAATCAAGCGATTTTTCAACCAATCACCACCAAAGAAATATATTACTTTAATATTAGTATAAATATTTGATTTAGTCAATATTTTTACAAGAGATTGTGAAATTTAACATATTTATGTAAAATAAAGCTGAAAAATAACACCCTTTGTAATAAACTATTTACAGGTAGGATATATTAAGGTATAATTACGTTGAGAAAGGTGGAATGAATATGAACAATGAGCAAAAAAGAGAAGCAGAGAGCAAGTCGATATTTTATGTTTTGGGCGCATTGGCTTTGGTTGTGGTTTCAGCCGGATATATAGTTTACAGATTTGTAAGCACAAGGAATTATAATGAAAAATGGAAGGATTATGATGAGTGCGGGCTTGCATAATCAATTAGCAATATCAATTTAATTCAAATAATACTATACAAAATGCCGTAATCAACGGCAACAACAATTCTGTTTTTCAATAAATTCTATACAAAGCAAACGGTTGCCTTTGGCAACCGTTTCAGTTTGTAAAATAGTTTTTCTACATTTTTTCAAATAAAAGCACTTAAATGCGGGGGTTTTGCGGTCGCCCCCACACCCCTTCGCATCAAAAGCATAGTTTTTAGATTCTAAAACGGTCGCGATTGGCAACTGTTTTGACGTATTAAAATGTATAACCTAAATGCGAGGGGTTTCTGGGGCAACTACAATAATTTTACTGATTAAATCAAAGAAGTTATATCCTCAATTGTCATAGAGGGCTGGAATGCCTTGTTAATCGCAAGCCCAATAAGCTTTGCACTCCTCTCAATCAGCTTGTCTACTGACCGTGGTGTAACCATAAAATCCTTATACTCATTGTTTACAGATTCCTGGTTAAAAACATTTTCAGCAATTGTCTGCATATCTACAACAGTAGGCACACCAAGAGCGATTACAGGTGCTTTCAACGTTGTCATAGAAAGCTCTTTCCTGCTGTTTTTAACGCCCGAGCCAGGTGAAATCCCAGTGTTTGAAATTTGTATGGTTGTGCCAAGGCGTGAAATTTCAGCACAGGCGAGAGCGTCAACTGCAACAACTACTGACGGTTTGATTTTTGCACAAACAGCTTTTGTGATTTCAGCTACCTCTATCCCAGTTTGACCAAGGACGCCGGGTGCCAAAACAGCGACAGGGCGAAGATGTGAAAATTCTTCAAAACCGGGCATATTAACAGGAATATGCCTTGTTGCAAATATCTGTTTTGCAACAAGAGGGCCAAGGGCATCCGGGGTTATATCATTGTTCCCAAGCCCGACAACAAGTGCCGTGCCAGTATTGTCACAAAGCCTTGAAATTTCGCCTGCCACTATATCTACCTGTTCTTCAAGATAGTCAGGATATGCATCAAGCCCTGTTGAATCAAGAGTTTCGATAGTAACATACTCCCCTGCTGGCTTGCCAAGTGCTTTTGCTGCCTCTTGCGATTCAACAGTAATTTGTGTTATTTTTAAATCTGCCTTTGTGTATTCCTTTTGCTGAATTCCTTCAAGCGGCTGAGTTGAGCTTTTTGTAAGAAACTGTGCCTTTTCAAGTGCTAAATCAGTTCGTATTCCCATAGATAATCTCCCTTTAATTAATTTTGCTTGTATGAATTATACAATTGCAACGCATAATATATCAAAATATTTTTATAAAAACATATTGCTTTTTCTTTATAATAATGTTATGATAACAATTAAGACTTGTTGTATGAGAGAGGGGTAATTATGCCCTGTTGCAATTTTAACCCGGTTGCAATTATCTTATCCAAAAAAATCAGTTTTATGAGATAAAGCAATGAGGAGGTGTCTTTATGCCAAATATAAAATCAGCAAAAAAGAGAGTATTAGTTATCAAAACTAAAACTATGCAGAATAAAGCTACAAAATCAGCACTAAGAACAGCTTTGAAAAAGGCTGATGTTGCTTGTGCAAACAATGCAGAAGATAAAGCTGCTGTTGTAACAGCTGCAATCAAAAAGGT
>QKDG01000127.1 GCA_003246805.1 Clostridia bacterium
CTATGAACGGCGAATTTATTGCATCAGTTGTTCTTACCGGATTAGTTGTGGTATTTATTGCACTAATTTTACTTGTATTGTTTGTATCTTTATCTGGGCTATTATTTAAAAGAATCTCATTTAAAAATAATAGACAAAATGTAAAAAAGCAACCTGTAAAAGCAGAAAAAAGCCAGTTGTCAGCGCTGGTTGTTGAAGATACTGATGGTATTACTGACGAAGTAGTAGCAGTAATAACCGCGGCTGTTGCAGCTATGACAGCATCAACAGGCGGAAGTGGTTTTGTGATAAAAAGCATCAAGCAATCAAAGCCATTGAGAAACGCGTGGGCAACAGCAGGACTTGTTGATAACACAAGACCTTTCTGATTATGCAAATCTACAATCAGATAATTTAATAGAAAGGGCAATAATAATGATTGATAAATTTTTAAGTACTGTTTCTGATTTAATCAATACATCTGGTATTGTTGCATTGTTCCAGGAAGGTGGCTGGAAGAATGTTATTATGATAGCTGTTGCATTTATATTTATGTATCTTGCAATAGCTAAAAAGTTCGAGCCTCTTTTATTGCTTCCAATAGCATTTGGTATGCTTTTAACTAATCTTCCTTTAACAGGGATGTATCATCCTGAGCTTTGGGCTGACCCTAAAAATCTTGAATTCGGGACAATTCTACATGACGGTGGTTTGCTTGATATCCTTTATATGGGCGTTAAGTTGCAGATATTCCCGCCTCTTATTTTCCTGGGAATCGGTTGTATGACAGATTTTGGCCCTCTTATAGCAAATCCGAAGAGCTTTTTGCTCGGAGCGGCTGCACAAGGTGGTATTTTCTTCACATTTATCGGTGCTGCTTTGCTTGGCTTTTCACCGGCAGAAGCTGGCTCAATTGCTATCATCGGTGGAGCAGACGGACCTACGGCTATCTATGTTTCAAGCAAGCTTCTTTCAGACCCTAACGGTATTGGTGTAGGAACAATCGCATTGGCAGCATATACTTATATGGCACTTGTGCCAATCATTCAGCCACCAATAATGAAAGCACTTACAACTAAAAAAGAACGTTCAATAGTTATGGAACAGCTCAGAACAGTTTCAAAAACTGAGAAAATCATTTTCCCTATCGCAGTTACATTGGTTATTGCGCTTTTGGTTCCTTCAGCAGCGCCACTTGTTGGAATGCTGATGCTTGGTAATCTTTTAAGAGAAAGCCAGGTTTGCGACAGGCTTGTAAAAACTGCTCAGAACGAGCTGATGAATATTATTACAATCTTCCTTGGTATTTCAGTTGGTGCAACAACAAAAGCAGAAAGCGTTATCAACGTGGATTTTGCAAAGGTAATTGTTCTTGGAGTAATTGCATTCAGCATTGGCACTGCTTGTGGTGTTTTATTCGGAAAAATTATGTGCGTTGCAACAAAAGGCAAGGTTAACCCACTTATCGGTTCTGCTGGTGTATCTGCTGTTCCGATGGCTGCACGTGTTTCACAAAAGGTTGGGCAGGAAACTGTTCCATCAAACTATCTGTTGATGCATGCAATGGGGCCAAACGTAGCAGGAGTAATCGGTTCTGCTGTTGCGGCAGGCGTATTGCTTAGTATTCTATAATTTAAAAGGGCTTTTAAAAAAGCCCTTTTTTGCGTGTATATAATGGAAAATTATGTCAATAATATTATCACAATATATACGAAAGGACAAAATGACATGAAAAAGCTGGACGTAGCGTTGCTCCTTGGATTAGTTTTAGCTATAATTATTTCAAGTGTTAATGCCTTTGCACAGGATTTGGAGGGTATTTCTGACAAGGTTTTAAGGCTTCACATATTAGCTAACTCAGATAGCGAGGAAGACCAGGCATTAAAGCTTAAAGTGAGGGACAAAATTTTAGAAGAAACCGGTGATATGTTCAATACAGCAAAATCGAGGCTTGAGGTTGAACAGCTTGTGGTTGACAATATGGATAAAATTCAGGAAACAGCCGAACAAGTTGTTCAAGAAAATGGATATGATTATGATGTTAAATGCGAGCTGACATATATGGAGTTTGACGAGAGGGTATATGATAACTTTACTCTTCCTGCCGGATACTATGATGCTTTAAGGATAACAATAGGTGAGGCAAACGGGCATAACTGGTGGTGCGTAATATATCCTCAGTTTTGTATTGCACCCTCAATAGATAAATCGAGCCTTGAAACCTTTGAAGATACTGAGATAAAAATAATAAAACAGCCACAGCGATATAAGGTTAAATTCTGGATAGTTGATTTTTGCACATGGGTTAAAAACAAATTTTCTTAAATTGACTTATTTTACCTCTTGTGATAAACTTGATTTGTTAAGTTTATCATGAGAGGTGTTTATGTTGAGATTTGTTGAAGGTGGCATAGGGTCTGATAAATCATCAGTAATGCTAAAGCTGATTAGAGATAGTGTTTTGGCAAAAAATGATGTTCTTATAATAGTGCCTGACCAGTTTTCATTCGAATATGATAAGAATTTATATAGATATTTAGGTGCAAAGCTGTTCAATTCAATAAAAGTGTTAAGCTTTAACAGATTAGCTGAGGGAATCATCGCAAAAAAAGGTTCACAGCGTGGTGAGTATGCTGATGACAACACAAAGCTGCTTATGATGCACCTTGCAATTAAGAAAATAAAAAAAGAAAAAACTGCGTTATATTATAAAAAACAGCTTGAAAAACCAAATTTTATAATGAATGCTCTTGATATCGTAAAAGATTTTAGGCAGTCTCAGATTTCACCTGAACAGCTGAATGGCGCACAGAATAATATTACCGGTACACTTCTTGAAAAAATAAGTGACCTTAATGCCATTTATTCAGATTATTGCAGCCTTTTATGTGAAAACGACTTAAAGGATTCACTTACTTTAATCAGTGAAGCAGCACAGATAGCTGACAAATCAGGATATTTTGCGGGAAAAGTAGTTTTTGTTGATGAGTTCAATGGTTTTTCCGC
Organism: Clostridia bacterium; assembly: GCA_003246805.1. Taxonomy (GTDB): domain Bacteria; phylum Bacillota; class Clostridia; order Oscillospirales; family Ruminococcaceae; genus SZUA-444. Next base: position 2,986 of record QKDG01000127.1, read on the forward strand.
TGATGAATTTTCAATGCTTGAAGCTATTGTAAAAGAATGTGGGGATATAACATTCAGCCTTACAATAGGGAACGGCAATAATTCAAAAACAAAGATTTC
>QKDG01000018.1 GCA_003246805.1 Clostridia bacterium
GTAAAAAAAATGTATTATTTTGCATACATGTGGCTATTTTACTGTTACTCCTGTATAATAATGCCTCAAAATCTGGTCATATGTATATCCTGCATATTTTGCATATCCATCAGCACCAATTTGTGATAGGCCGACACCGTGGCCGCTTCCGTATGATGTGAATGTAAAATTTCCGTTATTATAGCTGATTTCAAATTTTGACGACCGAATTATACCGTCTCCCAAACAATTTCGCATATCTCTACCTGAAATTGTTTTATAGCTACCATCACTTTTATATATTCTCATTTTTCCTACAAAACCACCCGATAAAACACCGCCCTGTTCAACAGGGAGAAATTCAAACCATTTTGAAGGGTCTTCTGGTAAAGTAATGCCCCAGTAGTTTTCTATTTTGCTTTTTAACTGGCTTTGCGAAATATTAGCATTCATGGAATAATACCAAGGAAATTGATTATCATATTCGCTCGGAACACTGACAAGATATGAACGATATCCGCCCCATACATCAGCGCAACTTGCTGTTGCACCACCCGTTGATGCACAATATGGTGAAAAAATGTAATTCCCGTTGCTGTCATACATTGCAACACCGATTACAGCATTTACTGCATCCTTTACTGACTGATAAACCTGGCTATCACTTTTTAAATTGACGCCTAAAATCTGCCCGAATGCTTGCTCATAATACTTGTAATATGTATAGGATGCCACTGCCTGTGCCTTTAAAGCCTCAGGATGCGCGTTGTTAAGCTCCTGCTGTAAAAGGCTGCACAACACCTGATAAGCACTTAACGTGACTTGTTGCCCCGTAGTGTTGTCTATTACTGTCATTGTGATTTCAGGGTGAGGAGCTGGCGGATTACTCCCACCAACATCATTTTTTGGATTTAACGGTATACTGTCAAGCTTTTGTTGAAAAGCTTCTGGTGTGCTAATTTTCTGAATTAACGTTGTTGTTGTGCTTTCAGTCACCTGTGGTGTATTTTGCACTTGTTGCTCGTTTTCAGGCTGAGTATCTGAAACCTGTATGGTGTTATCAACCACCTGACTTGAAAACTCGTCAAATACGCTGTAATCAGAGATATCTGCCTTCCATATTCCGTTGTATTCTGCCATCAGGGGCGATTGCTTGCTGGCAACAACAATCTGCGTTACTATTTGCTCAGTATATGTAGAATCTTTATTTTCCGCCTTTACCAACAATGTCTGCTGATAATCATTACAGGTAGATACCATTTGCGAAACAACAGAATATAACAATATTATCGATGCTAATGCCCATAATCTTTTTATTGGGAATTTTATCTTCAATACCAACCCTCCTGTCATTAATTAATTGAGCGTTATCTCGGGGATTTTTGCCCGGTTACCTCATACCACGCAAGTGGCATATATTTTTCAGGATTTTCAGAAATCGCTTCAGTATTTACTGTATCATCCTCGCCGTCACGCACTTTTCTTGCCACAACAACAAATCTGTTGTTATAAAACTCATAACTACAAGTGGATAAAACCAAAAAATCATCACCAAACTTAACATCTACATCTGTTTTATAGAAGTTTCTTTTCATGACGTTATCATAAAAATTATTAAAATCAGCTTCCGTCGGTAAATACAGATTGTTATGATAATCAAATACCACACCATTATCATGACTTGGTTCGACGTTTGTTAAAAAGCACGCAAAAATCTTCCACTTTTGTTCATCATATAATGTATCAAACTGAATTACTGGATGTTCCTTTAAAAAATCAAGCTCCCTGAATTTATGAAGGTTCCCAAAAAAATCACCAGATTCCATATTGTGACCATACAAAACCGTTTTGTCTGGCAAGCCCTCTTCAACAAAATTAACCCGATAATCTTCAAAGATTGTGCCCGCTTTCTCTTCTTCCTTTTTAAAATTATGGCCTAAATAGTAAGAATTGTCAGTTGTCTGAACAACGGGGTAGTTGATTGTTGTATCAGGAATTTCAATCCAGCCAATTATATCGCTGTTAATTGCATAGAGATCCTTGAATTTATCAAGCATCTGAGTGTCGCCAGATTCATCTGTTTGTGAACTGCTCGGGCTGTTTGAATAAATATCCACAAGTTCTTTATTGGCGTTTTTGAGCGACCATATTTCATACAAATACTGCCCTATGTAAACTATTGAAACGATAAGCACTATTATACAAATAGTTAAAATCGCTTTTGGAATGACCTTTTTTATTACACTTTGTTTATTTTCTTCGCCCTTATTTTTAAAAATGCCCATAATCATTCTCCTCTGGATTAACAGTATCGATAATTTTTTGCAATGCAAATGCAGTTGTCAGCCTGCGTATTTTGTTGCGAGATAGTCCCTTGAATTTTTCATAAAGCTTTAAATCTTCAACAAAAATGTTATTTTTGTATATTACACACAAAAATACAGTTCCAACAGGTTTTTCGTCATTATCTCCGGCAGGGCCAGCAAGGCCGGTAACAGCAACAGCAATATCAGCCTCAGATTTATTCATAATCCCTTGTGCCATCTCAACAGCAGCTTGTTCACTTACAGATGAATATTTCTCAAGGGTAGAATTGCTTACATTCAGCACCTGATTTTTAATTCTGTCAGTATAGCTGCAAACACCAAGCTCAAAAACTTGTGACGCACCTGCTACCGAGGTTATGCAGGAAGATATCATACCACCTGTTAAACTTTCAGCAGATGCAAGCTTCAGACTCTTTTCTACCAACAATTTTACAGTATATTCTGATAAATTGTCAAGGAATTTTAGAGTAATGTCGTCATTTTGTACAAATTCATCAAAAATATCTTTTAAATTTTGCATATTATCACACCTTAATAATGATTATGACTTAATTGTATATGACTTTGTTCCCGATATTGCATCTTCAATAAGTCCCGAAAAATCAAATTTATTCTGTTCATCAATAACCTCGCTTAGAACAGGCTTTGTTTTTGGGTGCTTTGGCGTGAAAACGGTGCAACAATCCTCGTATGGCTCAATAGAAATATTGAAGGTATCTATTTTTCTTGAAATAGTAACAATTTCGGTTTTGTCCATTCCGATAAG
>QKDG01000015.1 GCA_003246805.1 Clostridia bacterium
TCCATTTCCTTCAACCAGTCCTTTGTTTTTTGCCTTGATGTATATCCGTCGATAGGGCATTTTGATTTTACTATTACAAGGTTGTTTTTTGTGCTTGCTTTCCGTACATCCTTTTCAGGTGCAAAAACAAGTGGCCTGATTAATGTAAGGTCTTTTCTTGATAAATAGCTTTTTGGTGAAAAGCATCCTATTCTTCCCTCATTAAATAAATTCATGACAAAAGTTTCAACTGCATCGTCATAGTGGTGACCAAGTGCAATTTTGTTACAGCCATATTCTTTGGCGGCATCATGCAGAGCACCCCTTCTCATTCTTGCGCAAAGGCTGCACGGATTTGTTTCTTTTCTTACATCAAAAATAATCTCGCCGATTTGAGTTCTTTTAATCACATATTGTACTCCCATTTCATCGCACATATCCTGCACTGGCTGATAATCGCCCCAAACTCCGTTAAATCCTGGATCTAAGGTTATAGCTACTATATCATAATCTATGCCAATAAAGCGCTTTAACATAACAAGCCCTTTTAAAAGAACAAGGCTATCCTTGCCGCCCGATACACCAACAGCGATTTTATCCCCGTTTTGTATTAAGTCAAATTCCTGAATCGCTTTTCTCATATATCCTAAAACTTTTTGCATTGATTTTCTCCTGTATTATAATAGATATATTATATAGTATTTTGGTGGGATATGCAATAGTTATTTGTTATTAATAAATGCAGAGCTTAAAGATAAGAAAATTTACTTAGGCATATTTTTCTTAATAATTTTAAATAGTATATTCCCAATCGATTTTTTTAAAAAACCTATTTTTACATCTGGGGAAAAACTGTTTTCGTTGAATTTTGTATCAATCCAATATTGGCAATCTGCCTGAGAACCCTTTTCGTTTATCGCTCTCCACGCATTGAAATACATTAACCTCTTTAATGTTGGGGAATACAATTTTTTGTTTTTTACATCATTATAAAACTCAGTGGCAATTTTATTGGATTTTTCCAAAACCCTTCCCTTAGGGACATATCCGGATGATGAATACACAGTTAAACCAAGTGTATGAACCTTATTAAATCCCCAGTGCTTAAAGATATCGCGTATGTATTTTACTACAGTATCAGCGCCTGCTCCTGCTGTTGTTGAGATTATAAGTGCTTTTTTTGTGAAAAATCGTGGTCTATGGAAGTTATAGGACATATGGTCAATAAAATTCTTGCATAATGCCGTTAACCCAAGTGAATATGTTGAGCTTGTTATTATTACGCAGTCAGCTTCCTCAAATTTTTTAGCAATAGGCTGGATAACGCTTGCGTGTGGGCATTTGTCTTCACCTTTAATAAAGCATGCTGAGCATCCTGCACAAAATGGTAAATCCAATTTTTTCAATTCAATTTCTACAAATTCAACTTCACCACAATTTTGCATTTGCTCTTTAACTATTTTAACAATAGACCATGTGTTGGATTTTTTAGGGCAACCATCAATTATGAGACATTTCATTAATATCCCCTCGCTTTCTATGCTTACTATTATATAATTAATTTATTGCCATGTAAACATCGGCACGCACATTTTACAATGCAAAATGAAATGAATTTCAAGAAATCAAGAGAATTAAAGCGTTATCGAGATAATATGAGAGATTGAGGGATATATTTTAAAAATTCAGCAATTTGACTATTGACATTGTTATCAAACCTTTATATAATAGTGAATGTTGTTTCAATCGAAATGCATATTATTTTAAATTGATTGAAAAAAATTATTATATGGAGGAAAATGAACTATGTCAACTACAATGCCAAAGGCTAATGATATCAGCCGTAAATGGTATGTTTTAGACGCAGATGGTGTTGCTCTTGGCCGTATTGCTGCCAAGGCTGCTCACATTCTTCGTGGAAAACACAAGCCAACATTTGCACCTCACGCTGATTGTGGGGACCACGTAATCATCATCAATTCAGACAAAGCTATCCTGACAGGTAAGAAATTAGAGCAAAAGTATTACCGCTGGCACACAGGCTGGATTGGCGGACTTAAAGAAATCAAGTACGATAAACTGATGGCAGAAGCTTCAGACAGAGCTATCACTATCGCTGTTACAGGAATGCTTCCTAACAATTCCTTAGGTCGTACTCAGGCTAAAAGACTTCGTGTTTATAAAGACGCTAATCACAATCACGAGGCTCAGATGCCTGAAAACTACGATATATAAGAAAGGAGCGTTTTAGATGTACGAATCAAAACAACCATATTTTTATGGTACAGGCAGAAGAAAGCACTCAGTTGCACGTGTTCGTGTTTATGAAGGAACAGGTAGCATTACTATAAACGGAAGAAGCATTGATGAATATTTTGGCCTTGAAACATTGAAGCTGATTGTTCGTCAGCCTCTTTCACTAACTGGCAACGTTGAAAAGTTTGATATTATCTGCACTGTAACTGGCGGAGGAGTTACCGGCCAGGCTGGTGCTATCAGACACGGCCTTTCAAGAGCTTTATTGCAGGTTGATGAAAACCTGCGCCCTGAGCTTAAAAAGGCTGGATTCTTAACTCGTGACCCAAGAATGAAGGAAAGAAAGAAGTACGGCTTAAAAGCTGCTCGTCGTGCTCCACAGTTCTCAAAGAGATAGTTTTTACACAAAAAGCTTGCTACAAGGTTTCGCCTTGTGCAAGCTTTACTTTTTTAAATTAATATATTTTAAAACACGAAGCCATTCCAATAACCTAACGAATGGCTTTTGTTTTTGCCCGGTATTGGCTTGGGGTCATGCCTTTTATTTTTTTGAACACCTTTGAAAAATACAGGTTGTTGTTAAACCCCACTGAATTTGCAATAACAGTAATTGAAAGTGAAGAGTTTTTCAATAACAGGGCTGCCTGTTTTATTCTAAACTCAGCAAGATATTCAACAGGGGAGAGCTTAAGATGTTGCATAAAAACCCTGTATAAATGACTCCTGCTGATTTGAACATAGTCGGCTATATCCTGAATACTAATTTGATTGGAATAGTTGAAATCAATAAATTCGCAGGCTTTGCTGAT
>QKDG01000043.1 GCA_003246805.1 Clostridia bacterium
CTGTTGGGAAGTCAACAATTTACAGGCAGCTTGAAAAGCTTGAAAATGAAGGGGAAATTATCAGGTATGTAATCAGCGAGGGGGCCTCCTGCTGTTATGAATATCTTGATAAAAATGCACATTGTGACAGGCATTTCCACTTAAAATGCAGTGAATGCAAGGAGTTGTTCCATGTAGATTGTAAATTTATTGATAAGATGAATACTCACATTATTTCGCACCATAATTTTGAAATAGATTATACAAAAACGGTTTTTTATGGCATTTGTGAAGAATGCGCAAAAAGAATAGTTAAAGGAGATTTATAATGAAAAAGACTTTATGTTTTTTAATTGCAGTTTTATTGGCATTGCCTTTGTTTGGATGCTCAGGCCAATCGGCAGATGACAGCAATAATGATGGCATTACGATTATTGCTACACTATTCCCGCAATACGATTTTGCAAGGCAGATAGCTGGCGACAAGGGAAATGTTGAGCTTTTGCTCGACCCAGGGGTAGAAACGCATTCATATGACCCTACGCCCGCTGATAAAATAAAAATAAATAATGCCGATGTTTTTATTTATACGGGAGAATACATGGAAACATGGGCAGAAACTCTTATAGCTGATTTAAATAATACCACATTAAAGGTCGTTGATGTTTCAAGTGGCATAACACTTGAAAAAGTTGCAGAGCATGAGCACGAAGATGAGGAAGAGGTTCATTCAGATGAAGCAACAGAAACACATATCCATGAGTATGACCCTCATATATGGACTGACCCACAAAATGCAAAAATAATGGTTAATACGATTCTTGAAGGTCTTTGCGAAATTGATGAAGATAATACAGAATACTATAAAAGCAATGCTAAAAAATATATAGATGAGCTTGACCGCCTTGACAATGAAATTCAGGAGGTTGTTGATTCATCAAAGCACAATACCATATATTTTGGGGGAAGATTCAAAAAGATATAATATAAGCTGTGAAGCGGCATACGATTCCTGCTCTACCGAGACTGAGCCGAGTGCTAAGGCCGTTGCAGAAATAATTGACGAAATGAAGGCTGATGATATTAAAGTAATCTTTTATGAAGAGCTGGTAGACCCTAAGGTTGCTTATACAATAGCTGACGAAACAGGCGCAAAGCCTTTGCTGTTGCATTCATGCCACAATGTTTCAAAAGAGGATTTTGACAATGGGGTAACCTATGTTTCTTTAATGGAGCAGAACATCATAAACCTCCGGGAGGGGCTGAATTAATGACATTAATCACCTGCAAAGACCTTTGCATTAACTATGATAATTTTGAGGCTGTTTCAAATGCAAGCTTCACAATAAATAAGGGTGAAAAAATCTGTATTGTTGGTGAAAATGGCTCTGGCAAAAGTACTCTTCTAAAAGCAATAGCAGGGCTTTTAAAGCCAAAGAGCGGTGAAATAGTATTTAACGACATTTCATTAAAAAACAGAATCGGCTATCTACCACAGCAAACACAGTCGCAGCGTGACTTTCCGGCTTCAGTATATGAAGTTGTTTTGTCGGGCTGCCTTAACAATAAACGCTTATTACCATTTTATTCTTATTCAGATATAAAATCTGCAAATGCTAATATAGCAAAGCTGGGAATCAAGCATATTAAAAACAGCTGTTATAGGGAGCTTTCTGGCGGGCAGCAGCAAAGAGTCCTGCTTGCAAGGGCATTGTGTGCCACAGATAAGCTGCTGCTGCTTGATGAGCCTGTAACAGGGCTGGACCCTTTGGTAACATTGCAGATGTATTCAACAATTGATAATCTAAACAAGAATTACGGCGTAACGATAGTAATGGTATCACATGATGTTGAATTTGCAGTAAAATTTGCAGACCGAATTGTTCATATAAATAAGAGCATCGAATTCTTTGGCTCAGCCACAGATTATAAAGCTTGTGATACCGGCAGCAGATTTTTAAGGGGGAAGACAATTGATTAACACCATTACTGAATTTCTCTCTTATGATTTTATACGGCGTGCTCTTCTTGTCGGGGCCCTTGTTTCACTTTGTGCTGCTTTACTGGGTGTCAGCCTTGTTCTAAAAAGATACTCCATGATTGGCGATGGTCTTTCACATGTTGGCTTTGGTGCTTTATCTGTTTCTATGGCTTTAAATCTTGCACCCTTGCAGGTAGCGGTTCCTGTTGTTATCATAGCGGCATTTTTTCTTTTGAAAATAAGCGAGAACAGCAGAATTAAGGCAGATGCCGCAATTGCACTTATTTCAAGCAGTGCATTGGCTATCGGTGTTGTTTCAACCTCAATCAAAGGGGGAATGAATACGGATGTTATGAGCTATTTGTTCGGAAGTGCTTTGTCAATAACCGACAACGATGCGAGAATTTCAATCATTTTATGCTTTTTTGTACTTATTGTTTTTATTGTATTCTACAACAAAATTTTTGCGATAACTTTTGATGAAAATTTTGCAAAAGCATCAGGAATAAACACAAAAACCTTCAATATGCTTCTGGCATTTTTAACAGCTGTAACTATTGTAATAGGCATGAGAATAATGGGAACAATGCTGATATCAAGCCTTATCATTTTCCCGGCACTGACATCAATGAGGATTTTTAAAACATTTAAGTCGGTGATATTTTCTTCTGCCTTAATATCCGTAATCTGCTTTGTTGTTGGCATTTTAATTTCATTTATTTATGAAGTTCCTGCTGGTGCAAGTGTTGTTCTGACAAATCTGGTGCTGCTCATAATTTTCTCAATGCTTGGTTATATTATCAAAAAAAGTTAAATAATAATTGTTTGCTATTGCATATCTAAATAACTTGTGCTATACTAAATAAGAATATTATTTAGTTTATTATGGAGGTTTAATGTAAATGGGTCCTATACAAATTATTGCTGGAATACTATTGATTCTTGCTTGTCTTGTTATCATCCTTGTTGTGTTGATTCAGGATAGTAAAGACCAGGGAATGACATCTGCAATCACAGGTTCTTCAAACGATTCTTTCTACGGCAAGAATTCAGGTAACACTCGTGAAGCAAGGGTTGCTAATTTTACAAGAGTTGCTGCTTTTATATTTTTTGCTGCTACCTTAGCTGTTAACATTATTGCTATTTACGTAAAGTAATAAAAAATCTTGATAGCCCTGCGTTTTAACGTGGGGCTATTTGCTTATACTATACATATAATTTGCTGATTTTTTAAAAAATAGCGACTCATTACTTATGGAGGATAAAATGGATAAAAAGTATAAAAAATTAATTCTGGATAAAATTAAAAAGACTGGTAAGGAACCTCTCCCGTATAAAAAACTGCTTAAATCATGCCATGTTCCTGATAAGGAATTTAAGGCGTTTACATCTACTCTTGAAGAAATGAAGAAGCAGGGTGAGATTTTTGAGCAGCGTGATGGCTTTGTTATGCCTAAATTCGGTGGGCTTGTAAGAGCAAGGATAACAAGGCTTAACAAAACCTTCGGGTTTGCAAAAAGCGAGAAAAATGATGAGGAAATCTTTATTCCCGGCAGATTTTTAAAGGGTGCCATGCCTAATGATACTGTTTTGATAAAGACAGCAAAGGGGCAGGGGGCTTCACTTGAGGGTGAGGTTATAAGTATTGAAAAAGAGGAGTTCTCTCGTTTCACCGGCAATATCGTGCGTGATTTTGCCGACTTTTGTGTTGTCCCTGATATTCTTTCTCAGTATGCTCTGCCAATTGATAATTATTTTGATTTCGAACTTCACGAGGGTGATAAGGTTCTTTGTGAGATTACTTATCGTGGAACACGCCACAGTGAGCATGCCTGCAAAATCATTACAAATTTCGGC
>QKDG01000040.1 GCA_003246805.1 Clostridia bacterium
GATTATATGACGTATAATCCATTAAGAGATAACAGCGAAAAAGTTACAGTTATAGCGAGAAAGGTCAGATAATTTAATGGGAAGAATAATAAGGACAATAAGTGCTGATGCCTCTGTCGTTGCAAGTGCAATCGAGGCGAGGGACATTGTCGGAGAAATTGAAAGAATACATAAAACATCGGCAGTTACAACAGCTGCTTTGGGCAGGCTTGCTATGGCAACCTCCCTTATGGGATTTGGGCTTAAAGGCAAGGACGATACTATTACCATCAGGATGAACGGTAACGGCCCCGCAGGAACAATCCTTGCAGTTTCAGACAGCTACGGTAATGTAAAAGCCGATATATATAACCCTGTTGTTGAGATTCCTTTAAATAAATACGGAAAGCTTGATGTAGCCGGCGCTGTCGGCAGGGATGGAATATTATCAGTAGTAAAGGACTTAGGCTTGAAAGAGCCTTATATAGGGCAAGTGCCCATAATTTCAGGCGAAATTGCCGAGGATATAACAAACTATCTTGCAACAAGTGAGCAGGTTCCCTCAGTATGTGCATTGGGCGTTCTTGTCAATCCTGATTTGACTGTTAATTCAGCTGGTGGATTTATCATTGAGGTTTTGCCTTTTGCCTCTGAAGAAACTATTGCAGTAATAGAACAGAACGTAAAGGAGTTACAATCAGTTACTAAAATGCTTTCGCAGGGAATTACAATTGAAGAAATTGCTATGAAGGTTCTCAACGGGCTTGAGCCTAATGTTCTTGACGATTTTGTGGTTGAATATAAATGCGATTGTTCAAGACAAAGGGTAGAAAAAGCACTAATCAGCATCGGAAAAAAGGACTTGCAGGAGCTTTCCGAAGATAATGAAATATCTGTTGATTGCCATTTCTGTGGGGAAAAATATGTGTTCACCAAAGAGGAAATAATTTCTTTGATAAAATAGGCAAAATGCTTTGAAACGCTATTGACAACAAGCAGAATATATAGTATAATAAATTTCGTCACTTAAACAGGTGACGGTGTGGGAGCATAGCTCAGCTGGGAGAGCATCTGCCTTACAAGCAGAGGGTCATAGGTTCGAGCCCTATTGTTCCCACCATATTTGGCCTGGTAGTTCAGTTGGTTAGAACGCTAGCCTGTCACGCTAGAGGTCGTGGGTTCGAGCCCCATTCAGGTCGCCAATTTTTCTCTTTGCCTCTGTAGCTCAGTCGGTAGAGCAGAGGACTGAAAATCCTCGTGTCGTTGGTTCGATTCCGACCGGAGGCACCAATTTTTTTTGAAACAATACAAGTTTTGATGAATATATTGGAATATGCGGATTTAGCTCATTTGGTAGAGCGCCACCTTGCCAAGGTGGAGGTAGCGAGTTCGAGCCTCGTAATCCGCTCCATAAACGGCGCTATAGCCAAGTGGTAAGGCATAGGTCTGCAACACCTTGATCCCCGGTTCAAATCCGGGTGGCGCCTCCAAATCCGTAGGTAAGAATTAACAGAAACCTACACTACAAAAAAAGTCCAGTAATACTGGGCTTTTTTGTTTTTTTGAATAAAGCGGACAATTATGTTTTACGTATTGTACAACCTATATTTGAGTCATTGCAACTCTTAGTTTCAGTACTTTCGTTTTTTTGTGTAACCGCTAAAATTGTCAAAAGTGCACTTTTATTTAATAGTGCGGACAAGACTTAAATTGGACAGGTAGTTGATGCTTCGGACAAGCAAAAACAAGGAGTACAAGCCGTCTTTCGTATACGAGTGTAACCGCTGTCATAATTCCATATAAATAAACAATATTCTACTCCCGTTTTGGCGGGAGTTTTTTTATTTTATGACTTCACTCCCGACCACTTATTTACAAATGAGAATAGGACAATTTATTACTGTCATATATTTTAAGACCGATATACAAAACATTATTTAATGCTTGTGTCCTCGCTGGTGATAAAATGAATAAAAAAGGCGGATAGATTTTGTAGGTAAGTGGCGAAAAAATAAAAAAAGTGCTACACTCTAAAAAAAAGAGTGAAGCAGCATGGAAGGAAGTAAGTGGATGGAAATCAGGAATGATTACAAAAAAGGACTTAACTACAAAGAAATATGGCTAAAACATAATATTGACTGGAGAACAGCAAAAAAATATGCATTGAGTGAAGAAAAACCAGAGTATAAACTTCAAAAGCCCAAGAATTCAAAGCTCGATAAATACAAAGGTTTAATCAATAATTATCTTGAGGAAGCACCATTCAGCGCAGTTCGTATTCTTGAAAAGATACAGGATCAGGGATTTGAGGGGAAATATACAATAGTACGTGAATATGTAAGTTCTAAAAAAACCGAGCTTAACAAAAAAGCAACTGTAAGATTCGAAACAATGCCAGGACTTCAGGGACAAGTTGACTGGGGTTTCTTTGAAAACTATAGAGTTTTTGAAAACGGCGTTGAAAAGAAGCTGTATTGCTTTTTAATGATTTTAGGTTATTCAAGAATGCGATATATTGAATTTGTAACAGATATGAGCACAGAAACACTGATAAAATGCCATATAAACGCTTTCCGATATTTTGGTGGGTATCCGGAAGAAATATTGTATGACAATATGAAACAGGTTGTAATAAAAAGACTGCTTAAACAGTCACAAAGTGAGCTGAATAAACAGTTTGAGGATTTTGCAGGCTTTTATGGATTTAAACCAGTCCTGTGCAGACCATACAGAGGGCAGACAAAAGGTAAGGTTGAAAGAACTGTAGCATTTGTAAGAGATAATTTCATGACAGGAATTAAATTTTGTTCACTTGAAGATTTAAACGCACAGGCACATTGCTGGTGCAATAAGGTCAATTCAAAGGTTCACGGTACAACAAATGAAATTCCTTTTAATAGGCTTAAAGAGGAGAACTTGTGTCCCGTTCTTCGTGAATTTATCATTGATAAAATAAATTTACGCAGAGTAGGAAAAGACTGCCTCATCTCATACAACCAAAATCAATACTCAGTACCATCTGAATATGTAGGTAAAGATGTG
>QKDG01000049.1 GCA_003246805.1 Clostridia bacterium
GTTTTATCATCTGTGGCAAAACGGCTTGTGTGCAATTGAAAACACCCTTGACGTTAACATCAAAAACTTTGTTCCAGTCGTTTTCGTCAGTATCAGTAAACAACCCTTCGTGAGAAATCCCAGCATTATTTACGAGCACATCAACATGCCCGAATTCAAGCATTATTTTTTCAAAAATATTTTTGACATTATTATTATCAGAAACATCGCATTTATAACAATTGCTTGTTGGCGAATACTTTTTAACTTTTTTTAGAACATCTGCTGCATGGGCTAAGCTTTTATTGTAGGTAAAAGCCACATTAAACCCTGCCTTTGCAAGTTCAACAGCTATTGCAGCACCAATCCCACGAGAACCTCCTGTAACGACAGCAACCCTATTCATAAGCTATCCAACCTATTCTATTACTATATAATGCTGTGAAGCAGATTCCTTGGTAGCGTATTCTGATATAGAAACCACCTTAACCTTTAAAGGCCTTTGCCCCAAGTTAATTTCAATAATGTCATCAATCTTAACATCATAGGAAGCCCTTGCCACTTTATCGTTAACAACAACTTTTCCTGCATCACATGCCTCATTTGCGATTGTCCGGCGTTTAATAAGGCGTGTAATTTTCAGATATTTGTCAAGACGCATATAATCCTCCAATAAATAAATTAAAATAAAAAGAAATCGGCAATAAAGCCGATTTCATAATTCAAAAAGGAATTACTCTGCAACAGCATCCTTAAGAGCTTTACCAGCTTTGAAAGCAGGAACCTTTTTAGCAGGGATTGAAATTTTCTCCTTAGTTTTTGGATTGATACCTTCTTTTGCTTCACGACTACGAACTTCAAAAGTACCAAAACCTACTAACTGAATTTTTTCACCACTAGCAAGTGTTTCAGTAATGGCTGAGATAACTGTTGATAGTGCTTTTTCAGCATCCTTCTTTGAGAATTCTGCCTTTTCAGCAATTAGATTAACTAAATCTGTCTTTGTCATTTTTTCTTCCTCCAGTAAATTTAATAAATGGAATAATTAAGTAACATCCTTAAGCTTTTGCCAGTAGACATCAAGCTCATCTATGCTAAGGGACTTCATATCAATCCCGTTTAGCTCCAAATAATTTTCGATTTTTTCAAATCGTGAGATAAATTTATCACTGCTTTTTGCGAGGGCTTCCTCAGCGTTGACATCAAGCTTCCTTGCAACATTGACGCAAGAGAAAATAAGGTCACCAAGCTCATCATTTATATCCGAAACATTTCCCGAAGCTACAGCCTGTTCAAGCTCATCAATTTCTGATTTCAGGCATTTTAAAGCACTTGAATAATCCTTAAAGTCCATTCCGGCTTTTCCAGCACGCTTTCCTATTTTTTCAGCTCTCATCAAAGCAGGCAAAACAATAGGAACATTCTTTAAAGTCTGAGTATAGCTTGTGGTACCCTTAGTTGTGTTTTTGATATTTTCCCAGTTGGTGAGAACCTCATCAGTCCCATTTACTGAAACATCACCAAAAACGTGTGGATGACGTATAATAAGCTTCTGGCACAATTCATTCACAACATCATCAAAGCAAAACGAATCTTTTTCAAACTCTATCTGGCAGTGGAAAACCACCTGTAAAAGAACATCACCAAGTTCTTCTCTTAATAATTGTGTATTATCTGTATCTATTGCCTCAACAGCTTCATAAACTTCTTCAATAAAATTATTGCGGATACTCTTGTGAGTTTGTTCTTTGTCCCAAGGGCAACCGTTTTCACCACGAAGTTTTTGCATAATTTTAACAAGGTTATTAATAGTGTAATATTTATTTTCTAAAAAGTCAAGCATTTATAAAAAATTCCCCTTAAACATTGAATTTAAGGCATTTACAAATATAGCAGCCTTTTAATATAATACCCTATTATTACAAATAATTCAATACATTATCAAAATTATTTGAAAAATAATTGTTTTATGCTTTTTCCGTTATTGATATTCATCAGATAAAGGCTTAGAATATAAATCAATCCGCCCGCAGCTATTGCTATTAAAACAGAAATTTTATTGCCGACAAGCTCAAACATTAAATCATAGGATAAATATGCCGCCACACTACAAAGCAAAGCACCAAGTGAAGGCTTGATAAACAGCCTCAATACATCAAAACGTATCCCTGTGATGCTTTTTATTTTTAAGAGAGATATAATGCATATGAAGAAGTAGCAGGCTGTTGTTGAGATAGCAGCGCCATCTACATTGATTTCAGGGATATATATAAGAGTAATATTGCCAATAAGCTTGATGATTACACCTAAAAGCATAATTTTTACAGGCAAATCCGCCCTTCCTATTGCCTGCAATATTGCAAACGCAGGGACAGAAAGAGATAAGAATATAACACCGATTCCTAAAATAACCACACTGTTTTCAACAGTCATAATTTCATCGGGGCGAGAAGAATACAAAAAATGCAAAATCGGTTTTGCAAGAATGCTTATCCCCATTCCTGCGGGGATACAGATTATCCCTGTTACTGCAATAACTGAATGTATATTTTTATTTACTTTTCTTTTATTGTTTACATACCATGCCTCAGCAAGATTAGGTAATATGCCTTTACCGAACATATTTGTTATTGAGGGAACAAGATTAAAAATAGTTATGGCAAGCCCGGAGAATGAGCCATAAATAAAAATCGGGAGCTCCGAAAGTGCCATATTTTCATTTAGAATATATGAGTATTTGTTTATAAAATAATCAGGATAGTTTTCAATAGTAGTATTGAGAGAACGTATAATTGTTCCAAGGTCAATAAGAGAAGTAAGGTTAGTTATTACTGAGCCCAGTGCAATAGGAATAACAATTCTAAAAAGATTTTTAAGCAGAACTTTACCTCTTTCAGTAGACTGTTCTGCCACAAGCATCTGCTTTGTTATACCATCCTTAAAAAATCTGTATCTGATAACAAGGTAAATCAGTGATATACCGGTAGAAAGAGTAACTCCGGCAATAGCTGCCGCTGCAACATATGGTAA
>QKDG01000075.1 GCA_003246805.1 Clostridia bacterium
AATCACTCCTTATGAAAATATTTTACTACAAAAATCTAAGATTTTCAATAAACGCTATTGACTATTTTGGTCAACGGGGGTATAATTTCATTAACCTAAATGGTCAATAAGGGGGAGGATAATTTGAATCATAGATTTTATGAGCTGCCAGCCGAAAAGCAACAAAGGATTGTTAACGCAGGATTTCGCACTTTTGCAAAAAACGGCTATAAAAAGGCAACTACCGAGGAAATAGCGAATGAGGCTATGATATCAAAGCCCTTGCTTTTTCATTATTTCAAAAATAAAAAAGGATATTTTGAATTTTTATATGGTAACGCTATAAGCTATATTTCGCAGAATATTTTTATAGATGAAATAAGCAAGCAGACTGATTTTTTTGAAATGTTAAAGCAAAGCACTATTGCAAAGCTTGCAGTATTCCGGGATTATCCGTATCTGTATGAATTTGTTTTAACAGCTTATAAAGAGGATGTTGAAGAGGTAAAGAGTATAATTTCATCACATAACGAGGTATCCCTTGGAAAAGCTACAAATGTGTTATTTAATAACATAAATAAAGCAAAATTCAAAGAAAATGTGGATTTTAATCTTTTTGTAAAAGTTCTGATGTGGATGAGTGAGGGATATTTAAAGGAAATGCTTGATAACAAAAGCACTGACTTTGACAGAATAAGTACTGAGTATTCAAAAATAATTGATATGTTTAAAACCAATTTTTATAAGGAGGAATATTTGCAATGAGTGTTATTTCCATCAAAAATCTCACAAAAGATTATGGCAACAACAAAGGTGTATTTGATTTATCCTTTGAAATACCCAAGGGAGAGGTGTTTGGTTTTTTAGGCCCTAATGGTGCGGGGAAAACCACAACAATAAGGCATCTTTTAGGCTTTTTGAATGCGGATAAGGGTGTTCTTAATATCAACGGGCTTGATTGTAGGAAGAAAAGCGCCGAAATTCAGAAGAATTTAGGCTATCTGCCTGGCGAAATTGCTTTTTTTGATGAGCTTTCAGGAGTTCAGTTCCTGAAATTCATTGCACAGCTACGTGGACTGAAAGACTTTACACTCATGAAGGAGCTAATTGATTATTTTGAATTTGACTCAAAGGGAAAGCTTAAAAAAATGTCAAAGGGAATGAAGCAGAAGATAGGGCTTGTTGCTGCATTTATGCATAACCCTGACGTGCTTATTCTTGATGAACCTACAAGCGGGCTTGACCCGTTGATGCAAAGCAAATTCGTTGAGCTGATGAAGAAGTATAAGGCAATGGGCAAAACTGTTCTGATGTCCTCCCACAGCTTTGAGGAGGTTGAAAAAACCTGTGACAGAGTTGGAATAATAAAAGAGGGCAGGCTTGTAAAAATTGATGATATAACTAACCTGAAATCTTCACAAAGGAAAACCTATATAATTTCTTTTTCGGATATAAAACATGCCGAAGCCTTTGCAGAAGAGGGGTTTGAGATATCAGATGCAAAGGGTAAAAGAATATCTGCATGCATAACAGGCTCAGTTTCCCCTATGATTAAGGCACTCTCAAAATATGATGTTTATTCAGTAGATGTCAAATCACAGTCCTTAGAGGATATTTTTATGCATTTTTACGGAGGTGAAGACAATGTTCAGTAAACCACTATTCAAACAAACCTTGAAGTCTAACTACACTGTTATTTTGATTTTTATGGCTGTTCTCACAATGTATATGTCAATAATCGTATCAATGTTTGACCCGGCTGATAATTCTGCAATGCAGCAGCTTATAGATATGAAGTTTGCGGATATAGGCAAAGCATTTGGCTTTGAAATACCTGATTCAACACTGATAGGATTTCTTTCATCATATTTTTATGGATTTATAATAATAATGTTCCCTATGATTTTTGATATAATTTTAGCAAACAAGCTTATAGCAAAGCAGGTGGACAAAGGCTCAATGTCAAATTTATTATCTACACCAAATACAAGGAACGTTATCTCGGCAACATATGCATTGTTTATGCTTGCAGGTGTTACATTTTTAATAGCCTTCAACACCCTTGTTGGTATAGCTGTTTCGGAATTAATGTTTGCAGGGCAGCTTGATATCAAAAAATTCATCATTTTAAATGTTGGTGCGTTGCTATTGCATTTTGCAATCAGTGGGATATGCTTTTTCTCATCCTGCCTGTTCAACAGCTCAAAAAATTCCCTTGCAGTTGGTGCAGGGATACCTATTGCCTTCTTTTTGATTCAGACACTTGGCAACATGGGCGGAAAGCTTGAAAACCTTAAATTCTTCACAATGTTTACTCTGTTTGACCCTGACGCAATTGTAAATGCAGAAGCAAGCGTGATACCATCACTTTTTTCGCTTGCTTTTATTGCTGCTGTTTTGTATATCGGGGGAATAATGATATTCAACAAAAAGGATTTGCCAATATAACGGGGGATATATGAGAATAGTTTTACAGCGTGTTTTATCTGCAAATGTCAGGGTTGACGGTAATGTTATTGGCAAAATCGGCAAGGGCTATGTTGTGTTTTTAGGGGTAGGGCACGAGGATGCAGAGGCAGATTGTGACAGGCTTGCACAAAAGCTTGTCAAGCTGAGAATTTTTAGTGACGAGAACGACAAGATAAATCTTTCTATTAATGATGTGGGTGGCGAAATCCTTGTGATTTCACAGTTCACCCTTTATGCTGACTGCAAAAAGAACCGCCCTGGTTTCACAAATGCTGGCAAGCCTGATATGGCAGAAAAGCTATATGATTATTTTTTAATAAAATTAAAGGAGCATGGGCAAAAGGTGAAGTCTGGCAGCTTTGGTGCTGATATGAAGGTAGAGCTTATCAATGATGGGCCGTTTACTTTAATACTGGAATAAAAAAAGCAGGGGGCGTTTATGCTCCCTGTCAGCTTATATAAAAAGTCTTTTTCTATAATTATATTATAAATTTAAGCGCGTATTTGCGGGGGCTTTGCGGTCGCCCCCACACCCCTTCGCATCAAAAATCATAGTTTTTCGACACTCTGGCAGGGGGCATTATGCCCCCTGTTTTTTTACTATTATAATAATTATTTGATATCAATGCCACCGAAAATAGCTGTTGCTTCTATAAAAATAGTAGGAGCATCAGGGTTTGTTGTGGATACAAATTTATTTTCAACACCACCAAGAATAGGCGTTGATGATATTTTTAGCTTTACATCGGCAGGCAAGAGTATCTCAATTCCTCCAAAAACAGCTGAGCAGGTTATCTTACAGTCAGAAGTTATAATGGCTGATTTGAGGTTTAGCCCGATTCCCCCAAAAACAGCGGCACATTCAGCACCATTAAATTCAATATTGCTGTAATTGCGGTCGCAACCACCCAGAATAGCAGAGACATTGTCAATCTGCCCAGGATCAACAGCTATTTTACTGGGGCTATTTTTTTTTACAAATCCCTTGAAAATTATGTATAAGCCCAAAAGAATGAGAATTGCAGGTAAAATCAGCTTGCCCATTGTTTCTTTTTCTATAAATTGTTGTTGCCATGTCAGCAACAAAACACCGATTGTCAGGCCTATTACATTACCTGAATTAACACCATTATTAATCATACTTGCAACGCAAGGAACAATTATGAATAATGTCCACCAGCCGTCAAAGAAAATAGTGAAATTCCAAGCATCAAATGCATTTCCGATTATTGCAACCCCTAAAAGAATAAAAACAATCCCTACAAAAGCCATAGAAATTTTGTTTCTCATAAAATCCCCCTTAGTTAAGTTTATTTAAATAATATAATATACATTTTAAGTATAAATCACCAACAAAAAAACATTGTTAATAGTGTGTAATTTTTCCATAAAATTTATAGCTTATCAAGTGTAATCAATCTGTTTTTAAGCTCATCCTGCAAATTTGAGTAAAACATTTTAAATAATATATCAGCAGCCCCAAGCAAAAAAACATTCCTGTTATTTATTTCAGTCAGCGCAGGGATATAATTGTATAGATAGGTTTTATACCATTCTGAGCTATATGGCTTCAATGGTTTTTTGAATTTTAAAAGTTTTCTGTTTTCCTCAAAGCTTTCGCTTACGGCTTCGTTATAATTCTCTGCTCCCCTTGAAACAACGCGCTCATAGATAGCTTTTATCTGAGCATCGCTAAGTGCATCATCGTTGCATTTAATGCTTTTTAAAACAGGAATTCTGGCAGCAAAGCTGTATAAAATCAAAGGCATAATTTTGTCATACAAAGGGTTGCTCATTGCCTTGCATTTTTGGGGATTTATTTTCAGCCCCATTGCTTCAAGTGGGCTAACATCATAAAAATTGTTGAAGATAATTTTAAAAACATCTTTTATATCACAGTTATAAAAATCATCATCTGTCAAAGAATAAATAAATTTGGTGGAATTAAAAAGGCTTACACTGCTTTTTACAATTATATCTGAAAGAACAGTGATAGCCTGCCGTTCACTTTGAAAATCCATATATTTGCTCCTTAAATTTAAAAATTACATAATAATTATAATACATTTAATAGCTATATTCAATAAAAAGTGCTTTTAATTTTGCATAAAGTGTATTATAATATATGGTGAAAAAGAAGGGCGCAAAGGGGATATATTATGAATATACTAATAATTGGTTGTGGTAAGGTAGGAAGTAATCTTGCCGGCGCTTTGTCAAGGCAGGGGCATGATGTTTCTATAATTGACAGGGACAGCGAATATTTTGATTCTCTCCCAAAGGATTTTAACGGGTTTACAACTGTTGGTGTTCCGATAGACCAGGATATTCTGCGTAAAGCAGGGATAGAAAGCTGTGATGTTTTGTGTGCCGTAACCCCGAATGACAATATCAATATAATGGTAAGCGAGGTTGCAAAGCTGATTTTTAAGGTAAAAAAGGTTTTTATAAGGTTATATGATCCAAATCTTGAAGACTTTTTTTCAGAATACGGTGTTAACACTGTATGCCCGACGAATCTGACTGTTGCTGCTGTCTGCAATGCATTGAATGAAAAATGCCAGACAAGGAATATCAGTGTTGGTGCAAGAACCATTAATTTTATAACTATGGATATACCAAAGTCGCTGATAGGGCTGACGGTTAGCGAAATAGAGTTTGAAGAAGATGAGGTTTTATTTGCTGTTGAGCGTGATGATAAACTGATACTCGTCGGGCTGAATGACATTTATCTTGAAAAGGAAGATAAGCTGATTTTTTCAAAAATCGTAAATTGATTTTAACGGAGGATATATGAAGGTAACAATTATCGGTGGTGGCAAGGTCGGCTATTATCTTGTTAAAACCTTGCTCGAACATGACTATGAGCCAACAATAATAGAGATAGATAAAAAAACCTGCTCGCAGATAGCAAACGAGCTCGAAATACCTATAATCTGTGGTGACGGAACAAACATTGATGTTTTAAGGGAAGCTGACGTACAGGATACCGAGGCTGTTGTTGCTGTTTCTGGCAAGGATGAAAACAATCTTGTTGCCTGCCAGCTTGCTAAAAAAATATTTAATGTTCCCAAAACTGTCGCAAGGGTAAACAACCCCAAAAATGCCGAAATCATGAAATTGCTTGGAATTGATAATGTTATCAGCGGGACTGACAGAATTGCAGAAATGTTTGAGCGCGAGGTTGATACTTCAAAAATCAAAGAAGTACTGACGCTAAGCCACGGGAAAGCTGTTATTTCAGAAATTAATATTCCAAAGAACTATAAGCTTGAAGGCACATCGCTAATAGAACTTAACCTGCCTGACAGCATAAACATTATTTCAATCGAACGTGACCAGAGTTTAATTATTCCGCGTGGTTATATTAAGCTTGAAAGCAATGATAAATTACTGGTTTTATCAAATAATATATCGTTGGCTAAATTACAGTCAATATTTAAAATCAGATAATATTTTTTTGAAAGGACAGGCTGATGGCTTTAAAATATTCACTGGGAGTAGATGTAGGCTCAACAACAGTCAAAACATTAATCCTTGAAAATGATAAAATAATATATTCAAAATACGAAAGGCATTTTTCAAAGGTTAGAGAAACTGTTATACAACAATTAAAGGCAATAAAGGATGAGTTCCCTGATGCTTATTTTAATATATGCTTTACCGGCTCGGCCGGGCTTGGAATAGCGAATACAGCAAAGCTAAGCTTCGTGCAGGAGGTTTACGCGGCTTTTATTGCCGTGAATAAAGCACACCCTGATACCGATGTTGTGGTGGAGCTTGGTGGAGAGGATGCAAAAATTATTTTCTTGACCGGTGGGGTTGAACAAAGGATGAACGGCTCTTGTGCCGGTGGAACAGGTGCTTTTATCGACCAGATGTCAACCTTGCTTGATATTTCCCCCGATAAGCTAAACGAGCTTTCTCTCAGCAGCGAGAAGCTTTATCCAATTGCTTCACGCTGTGGTGTTTTTGCAAAATCGGATATTCAGCCGCTGCTTAATCAGGGCGCTAAAAAAGAGGATATTGCGGCATCCATTTTTCAGGCCGTTGTTGACCAGACTGTATCTGGCCTTGCACAGGGCAGGGAAATCAAGGGCAAGGTGTTGTTCCTTGGCGGGCCCTTATACTTTTTAAGCGGTCTGCGCAGGGCTTTCGTTAAAACACTAAATCTTAAAGAAGAAGATGCTGTATTCCCTGATTTGGCCCCATGCTTTATGGCATATGGCTGTGCTTTGCATGCAAAGGAAACAGGTGAACCCCGCACTATTGAGGCTATAATCGAAAAAATTGTATCATCAGAGGCGGTTGAAACAGTTGCGACAGGCAATGTGCTTTTTAAATCGCAGGAGGATTACCACGCTTTTGTTGAACGCCACTCAAAATTTGATTTGAAGTATGAGGATATTAAAACCTACGAGGGTGACGCTTATCTGGGAATAGATGCGGGCTCAACAACCACAAAGCTTGTTTTGATAACACCCGATGCTAAGCTTTTGTATAATCATTATTCATCAAACAAGGGGCAGCCGCTTGATATTATAGCAAAACAGCTTGAAGAAATTTATAGCATAGCCAACAAAAAGCTCAATATCCGTGCAGCAGCAGTAACAGGTTATGGCGAGGATTTGATAAAATCAGGGCTTGGGCTTGATTTTGGAATTGTTGAAACTGTTGCTCATTTTAAGGCAGCCGCATATTTCTGCCCTCAGGTTGATTTTATCATCGATATTGGCGGGCAGGATATAAAATGCTTTAAAATCAAAAACAATGCCATTGACAGCATAATGCTCAATGAGGCATGCTCCTCTGGCTGTGGTTCGTTTATACAGACGTTTGCGCAAGCTCTCGGCTATGATATTGCTGAGTTTGCTCAGCTTGGGCTTTTTGCAGAAAGCCCGGTTGAGCTTGGCTCACGTTGCACTGTTTTTATGAATTCATCGGTAAAACAGGCACAAAAGGATGGTGCCACTGTTGAGGATATCTCAGCAGGCTTATCTGCAAGCATAATAAAAAATGCAGTCTATAAGGTTATCAGGGCAAAAAGTGTTGACGAGCTTGGAAAAAACATTGTGGTTCAGGGCGGAACCTTTTTGAATGACGCTGTTTTGCGCTCATTTGAAATTGAACTGGGCAGGAATGTTGTCCGTCCATCAATTTCTGGCTTGATGGGTGCTTTTGGATGTGCGTTATTTGCTTTGGAAAACACAGGCAAGGAACACAAAACAAACATTATTTCAAAAGACGAGCTTAATAGCTTCTCATATAGTTCAAAAGCGGGGCAATGCAGGGGATGCACTGCAAATTGCAGCCTTACAATAATTCAATTCAACGACGGTCACAAATTTGTTTCAGGCAACAGGTGCGAAAAGGGTGCAGGGCAAAAGGCGTCCTCCCTTGATTTGAATCTTTATGAGTATAAATACAATAAAATAAAAGAAATTGTAAAGGCTGACAAAAATAATAAAAAAGCAAGGGTTGGTATTCCGTTAGCGCTGAATTTCTATGACCAGCTTCCGTTATTCTACACAATGCTGACCGAGCTTGGATTTGAAGTAGTTATTTCTGATGAATCTACCAGGGACATTTATTATAAAGGCCAGCATACAATTCCCTCTGACACAGTTTGCTATCCGGCAAAGCTTGTTCACGGGCATATAGAATCACTATTTGAAAAGAATGTGGATTTTATATTCTATCCCTGTATGAGCTATAATATCGATGAGGGTGGAAGTGACAATCACTTCAACTGCCCTGTTGTGGCATATTATCCTGAGCTTTTAAAGGCTAATATTTCAAAGCTGAATGACGATAATTTTGTTACCCCTTATATAGATTTAAACAGAAGAGAACACGTTGCAAAGGCTGTTGTTAAAGCACTTAAAAAATACAAGCTAAAAACAAAGGATGTGCAAAAGGCACTTGAAAAAGGCTTTAATGAGCTTGAAAGCTTTAATAATGAAATAAAAGATAAAGCACAGCAAATAATAACACAGGCGAGAGAGCAGGGCAAAAAGATAATTGTTCTTGCTGGCCGCCCCTATCACACTGACCCTGAGATTAATCACGGAATTCATAAGCTGATTTCTTCACTTGGCATGGCAGTTATAACAGAAGACAGTGTTTTTCATCTTGCAGAAAATGAAAAGCTTGAT
Source organism: Clostridia bacterium (assembly GCA_003246805.1). Lineage (GTDB taxonomy): Bacteria > Bacillota > Clostridia > Oscillospirales > Ruminococcaceae > SZUA-444. Next base: position 8,604 of record QKDG01000075.1, read on the forward strand.
GTTTTAAATCAGTGGACGTATCATTCAAGGCTTTATCGGGCGGCACAATATGTTGCAGAGCAGCCTGATATGCAGCTTGTTCAGCTTGTATCCTTTGGTTGCGGAATAGATGCTATTACTACCGACGAGCTTCGTGCAATATTGGAGCAAAAAGGCAAGCTATATACTCAGCTTAAAATTGATGAAATAAACAACCTTGGAGCAGCAAAAATCCGTTTGAGAAGCTTGGTGGCCGCTATTGAAGAAAAGGAGGCAGCTAATGGAAAATAAGGGCTGTAACTTTGAAAAATCAGCAGGGAGGATATCCTCTGTAAAATTCACTGAGGAAATGAAGAAAACCCACACGATTTTAGTCCCCGATATGCTACCTATTCATTTTGAATTGATTTTATCCGTATTCAGGCAATACGGCTATAAGCTTGAGCTTTTAAAAACATCAACAAAATCTGTTGTTGATGAGGGGCTTAAAAATGTTCACAACGATACCTGCTATCCTGCGTTGCTTGTAATCGGCCAGTTTATAGAGGCTTTAAAAAGTGGAAAATACGACCCAGACAAAACTGCTTTGATGATTACACAGACTGGTGGTGGCTGCCGTGCATCAAACTATATACACTTATTAAGAAAGTCACTTAGCACACAGTTCCCACAGGTGCCTGTAATATCACTGAATTTTAGCGGGCTTGAAAAGGGGAGCAGTATGCCTTTGTCAATCCCTGTTGTGTTAAAGCTCATTTTTGCCGTGCTTTATGGCGATATGCTTATGCTTTTGTATAATCAGTGCAAGCCTTATGAGATAAACAAGGGTGAAACGGATACAGTTCTTAATAACTGGGAAAAAAAGCTGAATGAAAATATTGCGAAAAATCGGTTTTTTTCGCTTTCAAAAACATACAAGGCAATTCTTGATGACTTTGCAAAAATCAAACGCTCAGCTGAAAAAAAGCCAAGGGTTGGAATTGTAGGCGAAATATATGTAAAATATTCCCCGCTTGCAAATAATCATCTTGAAAATTTTTTGATTTCTGAGGGGTGCGAGCCTGTTGTTCCGGGCTTGCTTGATTTTGTTCTGTATTGTGCTATAAATACAGTGAATGACGGCAAGCTATATGATTTCAGGAATTTAAGCACAATAGCAAATAAAATAGGATACGATATTTTGTATTCCAAGCAAAAGCAGATGATTAAAATTATTAAGCAGCACGGTGTATTTGAGCCACCTCACGATTTTGAGCATTTAAGGCACGAGGCTGACAGGTTTATACATCAGGGGGTAAAAATGGGTGAGGGCTGGCTTATAACGGCTGAAATGTCGGCGCTTGCGCAAACAGGAACAGAAAATATTATATGCACACAGCCCTTTGGCTGCCTGCCAAATCATATTGTTGCAAAGGGCTCTTCACGCGCAATAAAGGATGCCTACCCAGATGCCAATATTGTTGCAATTGATTATGACCCCGGCGCAACCAAGGTTAATCAGGAAAACAGGATAAAGCTGATGCTTGCCAATGTTAAAAAGAAATAATAATCACAAATAACAAAAGAATAAAATTGTAACTCCCCCTGTCGCAATGACGTATACTGTCAAGAGGGGGAGTTTTTATGCTTTTTGCTTTTCTGCTTGTTTTTGCTGTTTGTATTGATTCCTTTGCAACATCCTTGTCTTACGGAATCAGCAGGATTAAAATACCTGTTTTTTCAGCTGTTATAATCAGCGCAGTCGGTACAAGCGTTTTGGGAATTTCAATATTATCTGCCAAAGCACTCAGTACATATATCGACAATAATGTGTGTATAACATTAAGCGTTATACTTTTATTTTTTTTAGGGGTAACAAACCTATTCCAGAATTCAATTAAAGCATATCTCAGAAAACATAAGGGGAACAAAAAAGTTAGCTTTTCTTTCGCTGACATCTCTTTTTTTATAAATATTATACTTGAAGAAGCGACTGCCGATTTTGACAACTCAAAAACCTTGTCATCAAGAGAGGCTTTTATGCTGGCGATTGCTTTATCGATAGATTCACTTGCAACCGGTTTCAGTGCCGGGCTTTCAGCAGGAAATATTGTTCCCATTATATTGCTGTGCTTTATAATTGGTCTTTTATCAGTTATGGCAGGGGGAATTATTGGTGAAAGGCTTTCAAAGGCTATAAATGTGAATATGGGTTGGTTAAGTGGAGTAATACTGATTATTCTTGCATTAATAAAGTTTATGTAAAGGCATATTGCATTAATGAGTTATGTAAATTTTAAAACAGTGTCAGCATTAATTTGTCGGGGGCTTTGCGGTCGCCCCCTTGCCCCTTCGCACGAAAATACTAATTTGAATGAAATATAAATCGGGGGCTTTGCGGTCGCCCCCTTGCCCCTTCGCATAAAAATTTCTAATTTGAATGAAATATAAATCGGAGGCTTTGCGGTCGCCCTCGTACTGTTTTCTGAGAGAATTATAATCTGCATTTTAATTGTTATTAGGCAATAAGCAAAACAACATCCCACTTTTTCTTTAAACTGAAAGCGGGATGTTGTTTCTTAAAGCTACATTTTAGGTGAAACCTGTGATGACGGATAAAGGTTGCAGAATTGTATTGATGACAAATCACACACTGTGTATGATTTTGAGGTATCATCGTATAATACCAGGCTGTTGTCACTTACACTATAAATTGTTCCCTGCAACTGCGTATTCTCCTGTATTCTGGGTTAATAGCTGTTGTATATCCTCTGTGAATGTCGTTGCCTGTGCTGGCGCTTTTGTTGTTTCTGTTGCAGGGAGAATTGCCTGAGGCGCCTGCACTGATGTTTGATTTTCAGGCTGCATTGTTGCTGGCATAACTATCTGCTTTTGCTGTGCAGATGGCATTAACGTGCTCATTGGAACACCATTGCCTGAGGGAAGCCCGTTGCTCATAGGCATACCTATCCCTAACGGCGATGGAGTACCATTTTGGGAGACCCCTGCTGTTGCTGTGTTGCCGTTCCCTGTTGAGGTGCCCTGAACCCCCTGCATTTGTGCAAATTTCAACTGAGTGCTTGATAATCCATCAGTTTGTGATTGCCCAAAAGTCCCTCTTGGCTGGCTGAAATAACTTGACATTGATTCGCTGCTCATAATTTCCTCCTTGAAAATACATAAAATTTCAATTACCATTAGTAATATTGATTGATAATATTAATGTAAGTATAATTTTGTCAGGATTGTGTTGTTTCAACATAATTACCTGGTTATCAATTAAAATATATTCATTCAAGGCTTGTTCGTATAACAAGCATACAACGAAATTGTTTAATTTTTTATTATATTTATTAATATAATATATGGTAAAATGATTTAAATGAAAGGAGCATGTATGAATAGATTACAAAAAAGTCTGGTTATGTTGTTTATATCCTTTTTGCTGATATTGCAAAGCGGGTGTATTTATAATAACAATTATAATAATAATTCAAGCGAGGCTTTTAGCCCTGATAATTTAACCCTAAAAGTGCATATTCTCGATGTTGGTCAAGGCGACAGTATTTTTATCGAGCTTCCCACAAATGAAACTGTTCTGATTGATTCGGGGGAGAAAAAGTATTCTGATTTTATTGTTTCTTATATAAAAAACTGTGGCTACACAAAGTTGAATTACATAGTTGCAACCCACCCGCATGCTGACCATATTGGTGGATTATCCGAAATAATTTCTGAGCTTGATTTTGATAAAATATATATGACGAATGCAATTACAACAACATCAACCTATGAGAAGCTACTGACGACAATTCAAAACAAGGGGAAGAAGATTTCACGCGCAAAAGCAGGTGTCAGTATAATTGATACAGATTCCACATTGCTTGAATTTGTTGCACCTGTTGAAGATGAATATGATAACCTCAATAACTATTCAGCAGTTTTAAAGCTTGAATATTATAACAATTCATTTTTGTTCACAGGTGATGCCGAGAAAGAAAGCGAAGAGCAGATAACAGCAGATATTAAAGCTGATGTATTAAAAGTGGGGCATCACGGAAGTTCGTCATCAACATCAGATGAATTTCTTAAAAAGGTTTCGCCCGATTACGCAGTTATTTCATGCGGGAAAAACAATGATTATGGTCATCCACATACTGAGATTTTAGAAAGGCTTGAAGAAAAGAACATTGCAATATTCAGAACAGATTTGCAGGGAACAATAGTCTTTATTTGTGATGGAACAAATATAAAAGTCAACACTCAATCTGTTAATAATACAAGCAGCAGTGTTGTTGAAAAATCTTTATATGTACTTAATACAAGCTCAATGAAGATACATAAAGCTGGCTGCTCAGCTGTTGATAGCATTGCCCCTGGCAATTATCTTGAAACCAATGATTACGAAAAGGCTATCAGCCAGGGCTATGAGCCATGCAAAATCTGTAAACCGTAAAATGAATTTAAAAATTTTAAATTCCCCTGATATTTATAGCCAATGAGAGTTTATAAATATAGATTTGTGGTAAATGGTCAGGGGGAACGTATAGCACCAAAAAATATATCTATAATCCAAAAAAATCTTAAAGATAATTTTAAAATGTTTAATCCCTTCATATAAATTTATGAGGGGATGATTTTATGTTTTCAAAAAACGATTATGGGCTTGTTTTCACAGGGGGAGGAGCAAAGGGTGCATATCAGATAGGCGCATGGAAAGCTCTCGACGAAATGAAGATTACACCAAGGATAAAAGCTGTTTCAGGCTCGTCTGTGGGGGCATTGAATGCGCTGCTTTTTTCTCAGGTAAATTATCAGTCGGCAAGAGAAACATGGCTATCGGTAAAACAGGAGGATATGCTTTTTAAAAAAGACACAACACAAAAGCAGATTGTTCAGCAGGAGCTATCATCTTATTTTGAGCAGAAAAGGTTGCCTGATGAGTCATCTATGATAGCCCCACTCGTGTTTTTAAGCATGATTCTACCGAAATACAAGCCCCTGTATTATCTGCTTTCGCCTTTGCTTAAAATAATCTGCAATAACTGTTGTTTTGGCTATGAGACTGTAATAAGCATCGCAGAGCTAATCAGATATAGCATTATAAACGGGGGAGCATTTTTGCAGGATAGGCTTGCAAAGATAATCGATGATATTTTGTTTATATCAGATAACAGACTGAGAATAAAAGCATTTGCAACAATTTGTAAAGAAGGCGACCTTGACGATTTGATATTGAAAAATAATGCCGAATACATAGAGCTTAATAGTAAAACACCCTCACAGGTCAGAGAAATTGTGCTTGCATCCTCTGCCCTGCCACTGATATATCCTAAAAGAAAAATCGGTGAGTATAAATATTATGATGGTGGCTGGGCTGATAACACACCAATAAAACCGATATATGATTTGGGGATACGAAAAATAATCATAGTGTATCTTGAAAACAACAGGCACAATAAGCTGAAAAGGAATTTTATAAAAGAGGATAAAAAATTCCCCGATGCTGATTTTATAAGATTAATACCTGGTAACGATTTTAAGGATGATTTTCTGCAAACGATTTCAATTTCAGAGGAGCAGACAAATCAAAGAATATCGCAGGGATATGAGGATGCTGTTAAGCAATCAAATTTTCTGAAAATGTAAAATAAATAAAAATTAATACAAATTAAATAAAATGGAATATAGTTCATAAAATTTTGTATTAATAATACAAACAAAATTGAGATATAATAATAAATAGCAATATTAGAAAAATATTCAAGCATTTTTACATTTATAGAAATTATTTTTGTATAAAACATAAAATATTTTGGCCGATAGTTAGAGATTTTACTAAAAAAACTAATATCAACTTGAAATATTTTGTCAATAATGGTATGATGAATTCACACTGATAACGGAGGATACATTATGGGAATATGTAATGACAACAATACCAATACCAATTTAATAATTGATGCAGAAAACTCCTTGAATGTGGCACTCATAAACGAGATTCTTCTCATAATAAAAAACAACAGCTTGTTCGAGGATGTCATAAGCAAGATTCTTGCAAGAACTGGCGAGCTTCTTGAATTGTCGCATATCAAGCTTTTTCTTTCAAACCCGTCGGGCAACCAGATTACTGACCATACATATGACAATGGGGCTAAAACTATTACACGAAGCAATTTTTTGACAAGCCAGATTAGCGAACAATATAAAAGCATACTGGATGCGCTTGATATCAACAAAATAATGATACAGGATGCAAATAACAGACCTTTTAATGACGATGCTTTCAATGTGGAAAATGATGACAATTCACATATCGTTTACAACATATGCTCATATAAGGGCAAAGATGAGAATCCATTCCCCTGCTACTTGCTGTTAAGCAAAAATCAGGCTGATTTCGTATGGGAAAAGCAGACGGTTTCTCTTGTATCAAAGCTTGGTCAGATTATTGAGTTTCTTTATAAAAATTATCTTATACAGGCAGAAATGACGACAACTCTTGAAGCTTTTCAGTCTGTTCTAAACAACATTGATTCGTATGTCAGCGTATCAACCTTAGATTCTGATACAATTATTTTTGCAAACAAAAAGTTTTATACAAATTTCGGGAATGATGTAATCAACAAGGATTTGTGGGAGGTTGTTGGTGCTGATAAGCAGGAATACTACAAGAATTACAGCAAATTAAGCGATGCACAAAAAAGCGACAAGCATTATGTATACGAAATTTACAGCAAAACAACAAAGCAGTGGTTGTCTATCAGCCATTTAAATCTTAGCTGGACGGATGGCAACACGGTAATGCTATCAACAATAAATGATATTACCCAGAGAATTAATTATGAGAAGCTGATTGAATTCCAGGTGTTGAACGACCATCTTACAGGCTTGCCAAACAGGAGAAGCCTGGAACTTGATTTTGTAAGAATCAACGATGATGCGATACAGAATAATTCGTATGGATACCTGTTGTTTCTTGACCTTGACAATTTCAAAAATGTAAACGATGATTTAGGCCACCACTATGGTGACACTCTTTTGCAGAATATAGCGAGTTTTTTGTTTGAGCAGGAAAGGACAGGCTGCTCCACATATCGTTTTGGTGGTGATGAGTTCGTTATTCTTATCCCTCATGCTTGCAACATGAATGTGAACAGCATTACTGAAACGCTGCTTAAAAGATTCAGATTAAAATGGAATATATCTGAAACAAGCTATTTTTGCACTATGAGCGTCGGGATTGCGAGATTTCCTTATGACGGAACATCCCTTACGGATATTTTGAAAAAAGCTGATATGGCATTATATAGTGCAAAAAGCAAAGGTAAAAATCAGGCCTTATATTATAAAAATAAAATAGGTACCGATTCTATAAGAAACATTGAATACGAGCGTTATATGCGTGAGAGTATAAGCAACAGTTTTTTTGGATTTTCGGTTTATTATCAGCCTATAACTGATACAAAAACAAATGGAATTATCGGGGCAGAAGCTCTGCTCAGATGGTCTTATGACAATTCAAATTTTATCCCGCCCAGTCAGTTTATTCCTCTTGCTGAAAAACTGGGGCTGATGATTGAGCTTGGCGATTTTGTGCTTAAAAAGGCGTGTATTCAATGCAAGAGGATGATATTGCTTGGGTTTGAAGATTTCAAGATGAATATCAATATCTCGGTAAGCCAGCTATTTGAGACAGATTTTATAAAAAATGCTTACAAAATAATTACTGATTTTGGAGTTCCGTTCAAAAATATCGTGTTTGAAATTACCGAAAGCCTTGCAATAAGCGATTTTAATTACGCTTATAAGATATTAAAGGCGGTGTCAAGCCTTGGGATTTCAATAGCACTTGATGATTTTGGCACAGGCTATTCTTCCCTTAACAACATTAAAAAGCTGCCTCTCAAAAAAATTAAAATTGACAAGTCTTTTATAGACGATATGCTGATTGACTCTTCAACTGAGATTTTTGTGGAATTTATCATTTCACTTGCGCATCAGCTTGATATGCAGGTTTGTGCTGAAGGGGTTGAAGAAGAAAGCCAGTATCGCAGGCTTAGTAAAATGAATGTTGACTTGATTCAGGGCTATTATATAGGCAAACCAATGCCGGCAAGTGATTTTGAAAAGATTTTTATGAATATTTGAACAAGCTTGCTTCAACGCAAGCTTGTTCAGAGTGTCGAAAAACTATGATTTTTGATGCGAAGGGGTACGGGGGCGACCGCAAAGCCCCCGCAAATACGTGCTTCAATTTATTATAAAATTGTAGAAAAGGACTTTTTCTACAAGCTGAACAAGCTTGCCTTAACGCAAGCTTGTTGTATTTTAGCAAACTAATGATAATACTGTGAGAAGAACAGAAATATATTCGTGAAAACTTTAAAAAAATTAATAATTTTTGCTATTGTAAATAAATATTTTTTATATTATAATTAAATTTGTTTTTTATAATCGAATTATTGAAAGCGGGATTTTGTGGAACTATTAAAACAAAGAATAATAAAAGATGGTATCATTAAGAAAGATAACGTATTAAAGGTTGACAGCTTTTTAAACCATCAGATGGATATAAAGCTTTTTGCAGAAATCGGCAAGGAATTCAAACGCCTTTTTTCTGATTGCCAAATCAATAAAATTCTAACGATTGAGGCTTCTGGCATCGGAATCGCCTGCATTGTTGCACAATATTTTGATGTTCCTGTTGTTTTTGCAAAAAAAACACAGACCAAGAACATTGACGGTGATGTTTTTACTGCAAAGGTAGAATCCTTTACACATTCAAAAACCTATGACATTATTGTATCTAAAAAGTTTTTGTGTGCGGACGATAAGGTTCTTATTATTGATGATTTTCTTGCTAACGGCTGCGCACTGCTTGGGCTGTCAAAGCTTGTCAAAGATTCCTCGGCTGAGCTTGTGGGGGCAGGCATAGTTATTGAAAAGGGCTTTCAGCAAGGTGGAGAGCTTGTCAGAAGCAGCGGAGTTAGGGTTGAATCCTTAGCGATAATCGACAGTATGGATGAAAATAACGGTATTGTTTTCCGTAATTAAAATTAATATTGCTTTAATTAAAGGGAAACCTTTATGTATAAGAATTTGTCAAAAATAAAATTAAAGGAGAAAACAAAATGAAAAAAAGAATTATCGCACTTGTTTTGTCTTCATTGATGTTGCTTGCAACAGCTTGCGGACCAAACAACAACACAACAAGCACAACTGAATCTTCAAGCGCTGCCGAATCAACTCAGGCTGAGGGTATTGCAAAAGAAGATATAATGGTTGGATTCGTTTATATCGGTGATATCAACGACGGTGGCTACACACAGGCACACGATGCAGGAAGACTTGCTCTTGAAGCCGAAGGAATCACATGTGCTTATGTTGAAAACGTTGCAGAAGACCAGACAGCAGTAACATCAGCTATTGAAAATCTTATCAGTGAAGGCTGTAATGTTATTTATACAAACAGCTTTGGTTATGGCCCATATACAAAGGAAATGGCTGCAAAGTATCCTGAGGTTTATTTTGGCCATGCAACAGGCGGAGAATATACAGATAACATGACAACATACATGGGCAAGGTTTACGAAGCACGTTATTTATCAGGTATCGTTGCAGGTATGAAAACAAAAACAAACAAAATCGGATATGTTGCTGCTTATAATTTCGGCGAAGTAATCCGTGGTATAAACGCATTCGCTCTTGGTGTTAAATCAGTAAACCCTGATGCAACTGTTGAAGTTGCTTTCACAAGCACATGGTATGACCCAGCAATCGAGAAACAGGCTGCACAAACTTTGTTGAACAAGGGCTGCGACGTTATGGCTCAGCACCAGGACTCAACAGCTACACAAAAGGCAGCTGAAGAAGCAGGCGCTTTTGCAATCGGATACAACAAGTCAACTCCTGACGCTGCTCCAAATGCTTATCTTACTGCTCCGTTGTTCCACTGGGAGAAATTCTATACATCAGACGTTGCTGCTATCATTGACGGAACATGGAAAGCTCAGTTCGTATGGGATGGCTTGTCAACCGGCATGGTTTCACTTGACGATTTGACTGACCTTTGTGAAGAAGGCACACAGGCAAAGGTTGACGCTGCCAAGGCTGGTATTCTTGATGGTTCACTTGTTATCTTTAAGGGCGAAATCAAGGATAATGAAGGCAACGTTAAGGTAAAAGAAGGCGAAACAATGGAAGATATGGATATCTGGGGAATGGACTGGTTTGTTGATAACGTAATCGGTAGCGCTAAATAGTATTGATATTTAATTTTACAAGGCTCTGCTTGTTTGTGGAGCCTTGTATTGTTAATATAATAGTATATGATGAGTGAAAAGTTTTTTGTGTTGTTTTGAATGATTTTTCAGTTCTCATATTTAAAAAGGAGTATAACTATGGTGGAAAAAGCTTTTATTCAGCTATGTAATATTTCAAAAGCATTCGGAAAGGTTCAGGCTAACAAAAATGTTTCCCTTGATGTTAAAAAGGGTGAGATTCTTGCGTTGCTGGGCGAGAATGGTTCAGGCAAAAGCACACTTGTGAACATGATTTCGGGTATTTATACGCCTGATTCAGGTGAAATATTTATTGACGGCAAGAGCATGAAGTTCACCTGCCCGAATGACGCAATAAGGGCAAAAATCGGCATGGTTCATCAGCATTTCAAACTTGTTGATGTTCTTACTGCAAAGGAAAATATAATTATAGGCCAGAAGGACAGCTTTTTTATAAAAAACTCAGCTTCCGAAAACAATATAAAAAACATCTGCGAAATGTATGGGCTAAATCTATCTCTTGATAAAAAGATATACAATATGTCGGTTGGAGAAAAGCAGACGGTTGAAATCGTCAAGGTTCTTTACAGGGGCGCAAATGTTCTGATTCTTGATGAGCCTACCGCTGTATTGACACCGCAGGAAACAAAGGTTTTGTTTGAGATACTAAAACGGCTGAAAAATCAGGGTGCCTCAATAATTATTATCACACATAAGCTAAATGAGGTAATGGAAATCAGCGACAGGGTAACTGTATTGCGTTCGGGTGAGAGTATAGGAACAGTTGTTACGGCAGAAACAAGCCCGCACGAGCTTACACAGATGATGGTAGGAAACGAGGTTCTGCTTGAAATAAAGCGTGATGAGCCTGTTCGTTCGGATGAGCCTTTGCTTGTTGTTGACAGCCTTGAAATAAAAGATTCAGACGGTATCAAAAAGCTTGACGGTATGAGCTTTGAGCTTTTTGGTGGTGAAATTCTTGGCGTTGCTGGCATTGCAGGCAGCGGGCAGAAGGAGCTATGCGAAATTATCGCAGGGCTTGAAAAAGCAAACAGTGGTCGAGTTGTTTTTAAAGGGGAAAATATCCTTGGTTTATCCCCTAGAAGTATAATTAAAAAAGGTATAAGCATGAGCTTTGTCCCTGAGGACAGGCTTGGTATGGGGCTTGTTGCTGGAATGGATATAACTGAAAATGTTTTATTAAAATCATATGCTAAAAATAAGGGACTGTTTGTTGACAGAAAATCAGGAAAAAAACTTGCAAAAGAAATCGTTGAGAGATTTAATATCTCAACACCTTCAATCAATCATGTTGTTAAAAAGCTATCAGGCGGTAATATTCAAAAGGTTCTGCTCGGGCGTGAAATTGACCTTAACCCGCATCTGCTCATTACTGCTTATCCTGTGAGAGGGCTTGATATCGGTGCCTCTTATAACATTTATGATGTATTGAACGAGCAGAAGGCAAAGGGAGTAGGGATTCTTTTTATCGGTGAGGACCTTGATGTTTTAAGGGAGCTTTGCGACAGAATTATGGTTGTTCATGACGGTAAAATAATGGACATTGTTGACCCTAAAAATACTTCTAAGGATAAATTAGGATTACTAATGCTTGGGCATAAGCCTGGAGAGGAGAGCGCTGATAATGATTAAGATAGTTTCTAAGCCTGAAATTTCGCCCCTAAAACAAGTAATGCTCAGAGTTTTTGCTGTTATTATAGCTTTGCTTTGTGCAGCGATTTTTATGCAGCTTATGGGATACAACCCACTTGATGTTTACTGGCAGATAATCAAAGGCTCGCTTGACCCAAACTATACGCCCAAAACCGCTGTTAGTGAAAACGGCTTTATAAATTCTCTCGCATCATTATACACAAACACCCGTTTCCAGCGAACAATAGCAAAAACTATTCCGCTTGTTGTTCTTTCACTTGGTACATCTGTTGCCTTTAAGATGAAGTTTTGGAACATAGGCGCCGAGGGGCAGTTTTATTTGGGGGCTTTTGGTGCAAGCCTTGTTGCTTTCAATCTTTATTTTTTACCCTCATATATTCTGATACCTATTATGTTTGTCGCTGCTTTTTTATTTGGTGGCTTATGGGCTATGATACCTGCTTTCTTAAAATCGAAGCTGTCAACAAGCGAAACCTTGCTGACGCTTATGCTTAACTATATTGCTATCGCATGGATAGAGTATCTTCAATTCGGCCCATGGAAGGACCCTGCCGCAAAAGGTGCCGCAAGGATACAAAGCTTTGATGCAAATGCTATTCTGCCAAA
>QKDG01000039.1 GCA_003246805.1 Clostridia bacterium
CATGCGGGATTTGCTAACAGTGCAAATGTTGATATAAAATGGATTAACTCCGAAGATGTTACTCCTCATACCGTAGAGTCGTTGCTTTCAGCTTGCTCCGGCTTGCTTGTCCCCGGTGGATTCGGTGACAGAGGCATTGAGGGCAAAATTGAAGCAATCAGATACGCTCGCGAAAACAAGATACCTTTCTTCGGAATTTGCCTTGGTATGCAGATGGCTGTTGCTGAGTTTGCGCGAAATGTTGCCGGTATGCATGGTGCAAATTCAAGTGAGTTTGGCGAGAAGAAATATCCTGTTATTGATATCATGGAAGACCAGAAGGACGTTACACAAAAAGGTGGAACAATGCGTCTTGGTTTATATCCTTGCAAACTAAGTGAAGGTTCAAAGACAAGGGATATTTATGGTGAGGATTTAATATATGAGCGCCATCGTCACCGCTATGAATTCAACAATACTTTTAGAAAAAAACTGACAGAGGCAGGGATTACACTTGCCGGATTATCACCTGATGACAATCTTGTTGAAATTGTTGAGCTAAAAGACCATCCATGGTTTGTCGGCGTTCAGTTCCATCCGGAATTTAAATCAAGGCCAAACAGGCCTCATAAGCTTTTCAAGGATTTTATCAGAGCAAGCCTTGAAAAGTAGAATACTAAAAGCAGTTGTGAAAACAGCTGCTTTAATTATGGTATGTTGAATATGCTGTGTTTTTGTGTTATATTATGTTTATTATAGAAGAGAGGAGTTTATACTATGAAAAGTATTTCTTTTATAACAAAAAACAATAATAAGATATATAGTTTTGAGATGCTTAAAACTCTCCTCTATTTTATTGAATATGACTTTTCTTATTTTAAAGAGCAATGCCGTGAACTTTTAAAGGATGCAAAAAAATCACATTATATTTCTGAAAAAAAAACACATGCTTTAATATCAATAATATCAAAAAGTCATCCGTTTATTGAGGCTTCAATTAATGAAATCTACAACAATATTGTAACAGACTGCATTATTGACGATATCTGCCTGACTGAAGGAAGAACCATTGAGGATTTGTGGCTTAGATATATTTCCCCTAAAAATGCTTTTGAAAAAGCTTTGTTTTCACGCTTATCGGAATACCGCACAAATAAGGCTGTTAATCAATGGCAAGGTATTGTCAAAGCCCAGGAATATGCAATAGCAAAGGTAGCGTTCATTTTTAACGGCGAGGCTTGTTCTGTGCCTGAAGCAAATGCAAGATGCAAATATTTTGACCTTGCGAATACCGTAGCAAGCAAGGAAATGGGTATTTCTTCATCAGAATCATCGTTTGTTAAAAAATATTCTGTCAGCAATATGCCAAACAGTGTTTTTATCTTAAACAAGCCGGCAAAGGATATTTATAAAAGAATCGAGCATATGCTTGATTACAGCGGCGCAGAAGATACAGCTGCTGAATGCAATGCCTTTAAAGCCTTTGATTCTCTCAAAGGGCTGGCACGCCCTGACGAAAAGGAAATGTTTTCGTTTATTGAAAGCCTCAAAAATCTCCCTGATGACATCTATCTGCCCGGCAGCTTTAAAGCTTTAATAGATTTTGAGATTGAAAAAATGCTTGAAAACGGTTTAATGCTGCTGCAATGCAAAAAGTGCAACAGATATTTCAAAAAGGATGAGAATTATTCAGAAAGATATTGCTACAGAGTAAAATCAACGGGCAAATCCTGCCGTGAAGAATTTGAGCTTGAAAACTTTAAAAACAGTGAAGAAAATATTATAGCAGAAAAATGCGAAAAGGTTTCACAAAAATTAATCAAGATCATAGATAAGGATATTTCAAAATCAGAATTCCAGGAATGGTCTGAATATCTGAATAAGCTAAAATCAAATATTCAGGCAGGGAACTCTACTCATGATGATTTAAAAGGCTTTTTAGAACACACTGAAAAAATGTATGGTATATTCCCCGAGTAATTGTTTTTTGCATTAACTAATTTTATCGCTATTTTAAATAATATTATTAAAATTAATTCAGTAGGAGGGTTTATTATTAACATTGCAGTAGCACAATCAGGTGGGCCAACCTGTGCAATCAATTCATCCCTTGCAGGCGTTTTTTGTCAAGGGCAAAAGCAGCCGGAAATCAGAGAAATCTATGGCTCTTACAACGGGATTCAAGGAGTTATAGAGGATAATCTTGTTGATTTATCAAGCGTCATTAAAAATGATGACGACATTACCCTTTTAATGCACACCCCCTCAACAGCTCTTGGTTCTTGCAGATACAAGCTCCCTGATTTTGATAAGGATAATGAGGTTTATAAAAAAATCTTAAATACTTTTAAAAAGTATGATATAAAGGCTTTCTTCTATATAGGTGGAAATGACTCAATGGATACCGTCGCTAAGCTATCTGCTTATTTTAAAGCTAATGATATTGATATAAAAGTTGTGGGAATACCAAAAACAATTGACAACGATGTGGCTATGACAGACCACACCCCTGGCTTTGGCTCTGCCGCCAAATATATCGCAACAACAATGCAGGAGATTATCAGGGATTCAAGCGTGTATTACCTTGATTCTGTCACTATTGTTGAGATTATGGGGCGAGATGCTGGATGGCTGACTGCTTCAAGCGGGATTTTAAAGGTGAATGGCGAGGTTGCCCCTCATCTGATTTATCTGCCTGAGGTTGCGTTTAGTATTGAAAAATTTATTGATGATATCAAGAACGTTCAAAAGTCAAGCAAAAGTGTTATTGTCGCTGTTTCTGAAGGGTTAAAGCTTGAAAATGGTGAATATGTTGCCAACAGTTGTTTATCAGATACTGTGGATGTCTTCGGGCATCAGTATTTGTCAGGGCTTGGTAAATATCTTGAAAATGTTGTTAAGAAAGAAATCGGGTGCAAGGTGCGTTCAATAGAGCTTAATGTGCTGCAACGCTGTGCATCTCACATAGCTTCAAAAACCGATTTGGACGAGGCTATGATGATAGGCGAACAAGCAGTAAAAAACGCGATTGAGGGCAAGACAGGAGTAATGGTTGTTTTTGAAAGAATCAGCAACAGCCCATATACTATTGCAACAAACACTGTTGTTATTGAAAAAATAGCGAACAAGGAAAAGCTCTTCCCTGTCAAATGGATAAATGATAGCAATAACGGTATCACTGACGAAGCTATTGAATATTTTCTACCTCTCATGCAAGGTGAAATTTCTCCGCTTATGAAAAACGGTATTCCAGTTCACATCAATCTAATGCATCACAAAAAAATCAAATAATTCACTGCACTCATTTACAGACTGGGTTTTTCCCCTTATATCTGTTAAATGAGTGTTATTATTTATAGTTTTTAACTGATACACTAAGCTTTTATAATGCAATAATAGTTGCCCATAAAAATATAATAGACTTCACAAATTTGTAATGCTGAATAATGACAAACACCCAAAAATTAAATAATTTATAAAACAAAAGGTGTCCTAACATACTGACAATTCAGCAAAAACCAGAATCTAATAGTTTTTATATTTTATTGAATAAATAATATAAAAATGATATAATAAAGTATTAAATATCAATTTTTAAGGAAACGTGAACTGCTGATGAAAAAATGGAAGATTAATCAACCCGATAGCTATAAAGTTGACAATATTATAAAAAAGACTGACCTTACGCGCCTTTGTGCTGAGGTTATGGTGTCACGCGGGATAAGCGAAATAGATGACCTTGCTGATTTTTTTTCCTGTGGGAAGCTTTCTGACCCTTTTCTTTTAAAGGATATGTATGAGGCTGTTGATTGCATAAGGGATGCAATAGATAATTATTCACTGATTTGTATCTATGGAGATTATGATTGCGACGGTGTTACTTCAACGGCTATTCTATATAATTATATCGAAAATTCAGGCGGAAATGTAATGTACTATATTCCCGAAAGGGAGGAAGGCTACGGACTGAATTCTACCGCTGTTAAAAAACTGTCAAAAGAAGATGTCGAGATTATCATTACTGTTGACAACGGCATTACTGCAATTGAGGAAGCAAAATTGATTTCACAGCTTGGAATGAAGCTTGTAGTAACCGACCATCATCAGCCAGGCGAGGTTTTGCCACAGGCTGTTGCTGTTGTAAACCCGCACAGAAAGGACTGCCCTTCCCCATTCAAGCAGCTTTCAGGTGTGGGCGTTGTAATGAAGCTTATTGCGGCACTTGAAGACGGTAACTATGACCTTGTGCTTGAACAATATGCCGATATCGTTGCTGTTGGCACAATTGCTGATGTTGTTCCTTTAATAAAAGAAAACAGAATTATTGTTAAAAAAGGGCTTGAGCTTTTATCGGTTACTGAAAATCCAGGTGTTTCTTTATTGATGGAAAAATCAGGGCTTAATGCTGAAAATATTACATCAACCTCCATAGCTTTTTCTATTGCGCCACGAATAAACGCGGCAGGGCGATTTGGCTCCCCCCTTATTGCTTTAAAAGCCCTTATTTCAGATGATGAGGATACTGAAAACCTTGTAAATGACCTGATTTCTATGAATACTCAGAGGAAAAAGGTTGAAGATAAAATTATGTGTGATATTTTAGACAGTGTTAAGAATAATATCAGTATTATTTATGAACGTGTGCTTGTGCTTAGTGGCGAGAACTGGCATCACGGAGTAATCGGAATAGTTTCCTCGCGATTGATTGAACGCTTTGGCAAGCCAAACTTTCTTATATGTTGTGAGGGGGACGAAGCAAGAGGCTCGGCAAGGAGTATTGAGGGCTTCAATATTGTTGAATGTCTGACCTATTGCAGAGATTTGCTTACAAAATTCGGCGGGCACACCCTTGCTGGTGGGTTTTCCCTTAAAACTGAAAATATTGATGCTTTTAAAGAAAAAATCGCCGAATACGCAAGGCTTAAAAATAATTCTATGCCTGTGTATTCATTAAAAGCTGACAAGGTGCTGACAGGTGCTGATTTTGATGTCAGAAATGTCGATGGTTTAAAAGCGCTTGAACCCTTTGGGCAGGATAATTCAAAGCCTTTGTTTGCTTTGCTTGGGGCAAGAATTAACAAAATTACTCCCCTTTCAAGCAACAGGCATTTAAGGCTTGACCTTTTTTATGATAATGTAAATATATCAGCCCTGTTGTTTAACACAAAAGCGACTGATTTTTCGCTTGTGGTAAATGACATTGGTGATTTTCTGGCTGAAATTGAAGTAAATGAATATAATAATAACAGGAGTATTGTTCTTAAAATACAGGATTATCGCAAAAGTGGAATAGCGCAGGAAAAATATTTTTCTGCAAAGGCTTGCTATGATAGCTATAAGCTTGGGGAAAACATTGACAATAGACTTCTTCAAAGAATTATACCATCACGTGATGAGCTTGTTGTGATATATAAATTTTTGATAAGCAACCCATTAATGAATAAGATTGACAGTGTTTTTATGGCAGTGTGCAATGATAATATGAATTACTGCAAATTCAGAATTTGCCTTGACATTTTCAAGGAGCTTGAGCTTTTGAATATTGATTACATATATGAAGAGATTAAATTTATTCCACCAACGAAAAAAGTAGAGCTTGAAAATTCTCGAATACTTAGTGAATTGAGGAACTATAATGAACAAAAACATTGAATATAATATTGACACTCTCATACAGAAAATCCTTGATGATGAAAAACAGTATGATTTAAGCAAAATTGTAAGTGCTTATGAATTTGCAAAAAAATCTCACGAGGGGCAAAAACGAGACAGTGGTGAAGATTATATTTCCCACCCTGTTGCTGTTTCTTATATTCTTCTTGAACTTGGAATGGATACTGACACAATCTGTGCTGCACTTTTGCATGACGTTGTTGAGGATACTGACTGTACTCTTGAAGATTTAAAAAAATTCTTTGGTCATGATGTTTCGCTGCTTGTAGACGGTGTGACAAAGCTTGGCAAAATCTCGCTTAATACAAGAGAGGAACAGCAGGCGCAGAATATCGCAAAAATACTGCTTGCAATGTCACAGGATATCAGGGTTATTATTATCAAGCTTTGTGACAGGCTTCACAACATGAGAACCTTGCAATACCGAAAGCCTGAAAAACAGCGTGCTACTGCGCTTGAAACTATGTATATTTATGCACCTATTGCACACAGGCTTGGTATAAGGGCTGTAAAAGAGGAAATTGAGGATATTGCTTTTCATTATCTTGACCCATTTGCCTGCAATGAAATTGAGCTTGCACTTGAAAAAACAAAGGCAGAGCGTGAGGCATTCATTGATTCTATTAAGGGAAGAATAGAAAATCGCCTTACACAGTATTTTTCAAAAATTCCTCAGATTGACGGGCGTGTAAAAAGCCTTTATGGGATATACAAAAAGGTTTATATTGACGGCAGGAATTTTGAAGAGATATTTGATAAATATGCCGTAAGAATTATTGTTTCAACAGTTACAGAATGCTATAATGTTCTCGGAATAATTCATGATATGTTCAAGCCTATCCCTAACAGGTTCAAGGACTATATCTCAACCCCTAAGCCTAATATGTATCAGTCACTTCACACTACCGTTGTTGGCAGAGAGGCTGTTCCTTTTGAAGTTCAGATCAGAACATGGGATATGCACTATACAGCTGAATATGGAATTGCTGCACACTGGAAGTATAAAGAGGGTATCCAGGGAAAGGATAAGCTTGAAAACCGCCTTTCATGGATAAGGCAGATAATCGAGGCACAGCAGGAAACCGATGACGTTGAGGAAATTGTACGAACGATCAAATCAGACCTTGCACCAGAAGAGATTTATTCGTTTACCCCAAAAGGTGATATGATTTCTCTCCCTATCGGTTCAACAGTTGTTGACTTTGCTTATGCAATTCATACACAGGTAGGGCACAGAATGACTGGTGCCAAGGTTGACAAAAGGATTGTTCCACTCGATTATAAGCTTTCTACAGGGCAAATCGTTGAAATTATCACAACAAAGGACGAAACACACGGCCCTAACAGAAACTGGCTTAATATTTGCAAAACAAATGAAGCTAAATCGAAAATACGCTCATGGTTTAAAAAGGAACGCAGAGAAGAAAATATCGAAAACGGTAAAGTTGAGCTTGAACGTGAATTTAAGAGAAATCTTATCCGTGTGCCGGAGGAAGAATTAGAGGAATTCTTAAAGGATGATTTAAAACGCCACAATTGCAAAAATATTGAAGATTTCTATGCTGCTATCGGTTATGGCGGGATAATTCTGTCACGGTTTATTCAAAGGCTGAAAGATGAATATAACAGAAAATATATTCAGGCAGGGCATGAGCATACAGAAGCCCCTGAAATCACACCTATATCCACAAAAAGCCAGTCTGGCGTTATTGTTGACGGGCTTGACAACTGCCTGATAAAATTCTCGCAGTGCTGTTCCCCCTTGCCCGGTGATGATATTGTTGGATTTATTACACGTGGGCATGGTGTTTCGGTTCATAAAAAAGATTGCATAAATTACACATCAAAAATAAATAATCCTGAAGAAGCCGCAAGGTGGGTTAATGTTCATTGGGCAAATTCAGAACAAACAAACTACAAGGCTACACTTGATATTGTTGCTAATGACAGAAATGGGTTGCTTGCTGATGTATCAACCGTTCTTGCTTCAATAAGAATTCCCATTCATGAAATGGTAGCACGAGAATTGAAAAACGGCAACGCAAATATGTTTATTACCATTGGCATTTCAAGCTCTGAACAGCTTGAGGCTGTTATTACTCGTTTGCGAAAAATCAACGGAGTTATCTCGGTTGACAGAAGCGGAAAATAATTCAGTCATGGAGGATACAATGAAAATTAAAAATATTCATCTTGGAGAGCTTGCAACAAACTGCTATATAATCTCAACAAAAGAAAATAACGCTGTCGTTATCGACTGTGGCGACGAGGCTGAAAAAGTTCTGTCATATACTGTTGAAGAAGGGCTAACTATAAAAAAAATTCTGCTTACTCATGGGCATTTTGACCATATCGGCGCTGTTGCAGAAATTGCACAAAAAACGGATGCTCAGGTATTTATTCATGAGCTTGACAAGCCAATGCTTTCAGGTAACGCTTCCAACCTTGCGGGCCTGTTGCCTTCATTTAATTTTAAGCCTATAATAGAAGCAACAACAATTGAAGATGGTGATACAATTGTTCAGGATGAGCTGACATTTAAGGTTATCCATACACCAGGCCACACAAAGGGTGGTGTATGCTATTTATGTGGTGGCAGTATTTTTACTGGTGATACACTATTTTACGGTGATGTTGGAAGAACCGACTTCCCTGGTGGGAATTATAACGAAATAATTAATTCAGTAAAAAGGCTTGCAATGCTAGATGGTGATTACAAAGTATTCCCCGGTCATGGTATGGCATCATCACTTGAAAGAGAACGAAATTTTAACAGCTATATAAAAGGATAAGCATATGACAATAATTTTTAACGGAAATAATTATAAATACGAGCTTGAAAGTGTTGTAAAGCTGTTTTTCCCCGCACAGCTTTTTACACTTTTATATGACGTCAGGGATGCTGACGGCGATTTATGCTTTTCAAGATTAAAGGCAGGAAAATCAAAAACATATTTATTTGTTCTTGTAAGGCTTGGCGACAAAACAACCCGGCTTTCAACAAAGGTTGACAATGATATTCACGATTACAGAAAGGCGTGCGAACTTGAACTTTCAAGGCTTTTGTTTTTGTGCCTTAATAAACTAACAGGTATTACACCTGAGTGGGGGCTTATAACTGGTGTTCGTCCTGTAAAAAGAGTAAACAAGATGATAAAAACCGGCTTACCAGATGATAGCATAAAAAAACAGCTTGAAAAAAAATATCTTGTTGCAAAGGATAAAATCAACCTTGCCATAATTACTGCAAATACACAAAAGGAAATACTGGGCACTTTAAAAGATGGCAGCTTCAGCCTTTATGTATCAATACCTTTCTGCCCTACGCGATGCTCTTATTGCTCATTTGTATCACAGGCTATTGATAATGTAATGGGTATAATTCCACAATACATTGATAATCTTTGTGAGGAATTAAAATACACCGCAGAGATTGCACATAAGCTGAATCTAAAGCTTGACACAATTTATTTTGGTGGAGGAACCCCAACATCAATCAATGAATATCAGCTTGAAAAGCTTATGAAAACTGTCAGCTCCAGCTTTGATTTATCAAGCCTGAGGGAATATACCGTTGAGGCAGGACGTGCCGATACAATAACAAAAGAAAAGCTTGAGGTTATTAAAGCAAATAAAGCGACAAGGATAAGCATTAACCCCCAGACATTAAATGATGATGTTTTAAAGGCAATAGGGAGAAATCATACTGCCCAACAGGTATTTGAAAGCTATGAGCTTGCACGCAAAATCGGATTTTACAATATCAATATGGACTTGATTGCAGGGCTTCCCACTGATACGATTGAAAGCTTTGAAAACACTATTGACAGTGTTGTTGGTTTAAGTCCTGAGAGTATTACTGTTCACACGCTTTCTATTAAAAGAGCCGCTGACCTTAACCGCTCAGATAAAAATGTCCTTAGAAATCCTGCGCCAGCAATGATTGCATACTCATCCAGAATTCTTTTAAACAACGGTTATCTCCCCTATTATTTATACAGGCAGAAAAACACAGTGGGAAATCTTGAAAATACGGGATATTCCAAAAAAGGCTTTGAGAGCCTTTATAATATTTATATTATGGAGGAAGTTCAGTCAATAATTGCGACTGGTGCCGGTGCTTCCACCAAGCTGATTTTAAAAGATAAAATGGACCGAATTTTTAATTATAAGCACCCTTTGGAATACAACAATCATTTTGATTTAATGATTCAAAAAAAGGATGCCATTATAGATTTCTATAACCGAAAGGGCATAAATGAAAAAGAATGATATTGTAGAAATAGTTATAACAGGAATGACAACAGAAGGTAACGGAGTTGGGAGATTCAATGATTTTGCTGTATTTGTTCCTTTGGCTGCTGTCGGAGATACTGTAAGAGTAAAAATCACAAAGCTTCAAAAAACATTTGCGTATGCAATAATTGAGGAAATACTTATACCTTCTTCCGACAGAATTGAAAATGACTGCGAAGTTTTTAATAAATGTGGTGGATGTGCGTTCAGGCATATTTCTTATAAAAGCGAGCTTGGCATTAAAAGTAACTTTGTCAAGGATTCTTTTAAGCGAATAGGCAAGCTTGACGTTGAGTTCGAGAGTATTCTTGGTTGTGAAGAAATTGATTTTTATAGAAACAAGGCGCAATATCCTGTTGCAGAAATTGATAGCAAAGTAGTTTGCGGCTTTTATTCAAAAAGGAGCCACAGAGTCGTGCCTTTTACTGCGTGCAAGCTTCAGCCACAGATTTTCAGTAAAATTGTTGACTTTATAATAAAATATGCAAATGATAATAATATCAGCGCTTATAATGAAGAATATCACAAAGGGCTTCTAAGGCATATTTATATCCGAAAGGCCCATCACACAAATGAAATTATGGTTTGTTTTGTGGTAACTAAATGGTGTGAGGCTGATTTTATCACATTGTCTAAAATGTTAATTGAAAAATTCCCTGAAATTAAAAGCGTTATAATGAACAAAAATGAGCAAATGACAAATGTTATTATGGGAAGTAAATGCATGGTTATAGCCGGAAGTGATATTATTACCGACATAATGTGTGGCAATAAAATCACGCTCTCTCCCCTGTCATTTTATCAGGTTAACACTGTTCAAGCTGAGAGACTTTATTCCATTGCAAAGGAATATGCTGAACTTTCTGGCAACGAAACCGTAGTTGAATTATACTGTGGTGCAGGCACCATCGGGCTTTCTTTTTCTGGCGTTGCAAAAGAGATAATTGGTGTTGAAATTGTGCCACAGGCTATTGAAAACGCTAAGGGAAATGCAAAAGCAAACAACATCCAGAATATAAGGTTTTTTTGTGCTGATGCGGGCGAGTTTGCTCAAAAGCTTGCTACCAATAATACTGCCCCTGATTTAATTGTTGTCGATCCACCTCGCAAAGGCTGTGATAGCAATACTCTTGAAGCGATACTTAAAATGTCACCATCTAAAATAGTGATGATTTCCTGCAATCCTGCAACAGCTGCACGTGACTGTGCGTTC
>QKDG01000131.1 GCA_003246805.1 Clostridia bacterium
GCCAGACAACAACAATTACAACAACTACTTTTGTGACTACCACAACTGAGTTAGGTGGACAATTGGTTAATATTAATACAGCAACCTATGATGAGTTTATGCAGCTACCAGGAATGACCGATGAAATTGTAAACAAAATATTAAGTCATCGCGATTTAAATAATTGCATTTTTACAGAAAAAACAGAAATACTGATGTTTATATCAATTGATAAATATAATCAAATAAAGGAATATTTGACAGTATAAAACCTATCGGCAGAAAATAGCCACAGGTCAGAATTTTGGGAAAACAGCTTTTGATGCGAAGGGGTTCAGGGGGGCGACCGCAAATCCCACGAAAAATACGTGATTTATATTCAAATTTAATCAAAAAAGAACTTTATTAAAAGCATAACCTGCCAGTATATAATTACCGGCAGGTTATTGTTTGTTGTTTTGTTTAATTATTAGTTCATCGCTTTATTGATAGCACTTACAAGTGCGTTTACAGATGCGTTGATAATATCCGTATGGATACCAACACCCCAAAAAACAGTTTCATTTTCAAGAACAATTCCAACATAAGCAACAGCCTGTGATTTTGAAGATTGTTCAAGAGCATGCTCCTGATAGGTGACAATAGAAAAATCAAAGTCAACAGCTTGCTTTAAGGCATTGCTACAAGCGTCAAGACGACCATTACCATACCTGTGAAGGTATTTGTAACATTTCCCATATCAACAGTAACCTTTGCTTCAATGTCACCCATTTGTGCATAATGTGCTTCAACAATTTTTAAATTGCTGTCAATATTAACATACTCTTTTTTGAACAGGGAAACAATCTCATCAGGTAAAAGCTCCTTATGATTTTCATCAGAAACACCTTTGATAAAATATCCAAAGCTTTCACGCATTTTTGCAGGGAGATTAAATCCATATTGCTGTTCAAGAATATATCCGATACCACCCTTGCCTGATTGAGAGTTAATTCTGATTACATCAGATTCATATTCACGGCCGATATCCTTAGGGTCAATCGGTAGATAAGGAACAGTCCAGTATTTGCAGTCATTTTCTTCACGCCATTTCATTCCCTTAGCGATGGCATCCTGGTGAGAGCCAGAAAAAGCAGCGAACACAAGCGCACCACTATACGGCTGTCTTTCATAAACGTGCATTCTTGTAACTCTCTCATAAAGCTCAATAATCTCAGGCATATTAGTAAAATCAAGCTCAGGGTCAATTCCCTGTGAGAACATATTCATAGCAAGAGTAATGATATCAACATTACCTGTTCTCTCACCATTACCAAATAAAGTGCCTTCAATTCTGTCAGCACCAGCAAGCAAGCCCATTTCACTGTCAGCAACGCCACAGCCCCTGTCGTTATGAGGATGCAAGGAAACAATTACATTTGCTCTGTCGTGAAGATTATCGCACATATATTCAATCTGGCTTGCATAAACGTGTGGCATTGAAACCTGAACAGTGACAGGTAGATTAATAATAACCTTATTTTCAGCATCAGGCTTCCAAACATCAATAACAGCGTTGCAGATATCAAGTGCAAAATCTATTTCTGTTCCGGTAAAACTTTCAGGCGAGTATTCAAACCTGAAATTACCCTCTGTACTTTTTTTAAGCTCATTTAAAAGCTCAGCACCTTTTACGGCGATATCAATGATTTCTTCCTTTGATTTTTTGAATACCTGCTCACGCTGAGCAACAGAGGTAGAATTATAAAGGTGAACAACAGCATTTTTGCAGCCTTTTAAAGCATCAAAGGTCTTTTTGATAATATGCTCTCTTGCCTGTGTTAAAACCTGAATAGTAACGTCATCAGGGATTAAATTATGCTCAATAAGAGCTCTGCAAAACTCAAATTCAGTATCCGATGCAGCAGGGAAGCCAACCTCAATTTCCTTGAAACCGATTTTAACAAGCAGTTTAAAGAACTCAACTTTTTCTTCAAGGCTCATAGGGATAACAAGCGACTGATTGCCGTCACGCAGGTCAACACTGCACCAAACAGGTGCCTTTTCGATATAACATTTTTGTGCCCATTTCATTGTCATTTTTGGTGGCATGAAAAAACTTCTTGTGTACTTTTGATAGTTCATAAAAACAACCTTTCTTTTATAAAATATAAAAGTTGGAAAAACAAAAACCTCCGCCTCAAATGCCTTATAGCATCAGAGACGAAGGTAATAATCCTTATTACTTCCGTGGTACCACTCTAATTGACGTTAACAATCAACGCCCACTTACACATCTATCAATGTGTTTCTCTATAACGGGAGATTCCGTTTGCCCCTACTTAATTCGGCGCAACTGCTCAAGGACGAGTTATAACTATTTAGCATTACTGCCTTACACCAAACGGCAGCTCTCTTAAAATGCGGCAACAGTCTTTTTTCCTATCATTGCATTTCCAACTTAAATTTATTATATAATAGCTTTTTTAATTTGTCAATAGCTTTTTAAATTTTTTCAAGAGCCTGCGCTAAATCATCAATCAAATCATCCGCGTTTTCTATTCCGATAGAAATTCGAATCATGTCATCAGTAACCCCAGCTACCAGCCTTTCTTCATTTGTTAGCTGTGAATGTGTTGTTGAGGCAGGATGAACAATCAGTGACTTTGCGTCAGCGACATTTAATAGAAGTGAGAAGATTTCAAGCGAATTGATAAAAACTCTTGCGCTTTTTTCTCCGCCTTTTATACCAAAAGAAAATACCGAGCCTGCTCCTTTATGAAAGTATTTTTGAGCTATCTCATAATATTTGTCACCCTTTAAGCCGGGGTAGCTTACCCACTCAATTTTATCATGATTTTTAAGGAAGCTTGCGATTTTCACAGTATTTTCTACGTGTCGTTCTACTCTTAATGAAAGGGTTTCAAGCCCCTGCAACAAAAGAAAAGCATTAAAAGGGGAGAGGCAAGCGCCAGTATCACGCAACAGCTGAATTCTAACTTTTACAGCAAAGGCAGCTGCTCCAATATCCTGCGAATAACGGATACCATGATAGCTTTGATCAGGGGTTGTAAATTCAGGGAAATTTCCGCTTTCTGCCCAGTCAAACTTACCACTGTCAACAATTACTCCGCCAACAGAAGTTCCGTGCCCACCGATAAATTTTGTGGCAGAATGAATAACAATGTCAGCTCCATGCTCAAATGGCCTTAAAAGATATGGTGAAGCAAAGGTATTGTCAATGATAAGAGGAATTTTATTAGCATGCGCAATTTCAGCAACAGCCTCAATATCAATGATATTAAGCCCCGGATTTCCGATAGCCTCAATATAAATTGCTTTTGTGTTATCTTTTATAGCCTTTAAAAAATTATCTGGTTCATCAGGATTGATAAAAGAAACCTCAATTCCAAATTTTTTGAAGGTTTTTGAAAACAAATTGAATGTTCCGCCATATAATGTAGAAGCAGAAACAACATGGTCACCTGAACTTGCTATATTAAGAATAGCATAGGTTATCGCAGCC
>QKDG01000023.1 GCA_003246805.1 Clostridia bacterium
TTCGTTCATCTTTATCTGCTAATGAGGATAGTTCTTTACCAAACTCTGACGAATATGTTTCGTTATCGGAAATATCAGGATTGCCACTTTCAATATCAAATTTGCCTATTCCATGAAATTGCCCCGGATTGTTTTCAGCAGGGGTATAGCCTTTCCCTTTAATAGTGTTGACATGAACAAATACCGGCTTGTTCATTGCTTTTGCGTTATTTAAAGCTTCGCAAATCTCTTTTATATTATGGCCGTCAACCGGCCCGATGAATTCAAAACCAAATTCCTCAAACATTGTGCTGTGAAGAAGAAAATCCTTTAATGCAGACTTTGATGATTTTATAACTGCTTTTATGGGTTTACCTATTAGTGGAGTGTAATCGAGAGCTTTTTCAACAATACTTTTTGTTTTTTGATATGACTGGGTGGTTCTCAACGTTGTAAGATATTTTGCAAGCCCACCAACATTTTTTGAAATTGACATTTCATTGTGATTTAAAATTACAATGAAATTTGCATCGCTTTTTCCTGCGTTGTTAAGCCCTTCATAGGCAAGCCCGCCTGTAAATGCACCATCACCTATAACTGCAATTGTGAAATTGTCTTTCCCCTTCATTTTCATAGCTGTTGCAATTCCAAGAGCTGCTGAAATTGATGTGCTTGAATGCCCGCTAATAAATGCATCGTGAACAGATTCACTTGTTTTAGGGAAACCAGACAAACCATTCTCCTGCCTTAACGTCTCAAAACGTCCCAAACGGCCTGTAAGTATTTTGTGAGTGTAAGCCTGATGGCCTACATCCCAGACAATTTTATCCTCAGGGCTGTCAAACACCTTGTGAATAGCTAAGCTAAGCTCAACAGTGCCAAGGTTTGAGGCAAGATGGCCACCTGTTTTTGAGACACCTTTTATAAGCACTTCCCTTATTTGTGATGACAATACTCTTAACTGATTATAAGATAAGCCTTTTAAATCATTTGGCAAATCCATTTTGTTTATATCTAAAATATTATTTTCCATTATACCATCGGCACCAACAAAGCAATTAATATACCGAGCAATGCTCCACCTAAAACCTCAAAAGGGGTGTGCCCGAGATATTCTTTGAGTTCCTTACCATTGTTACCCATATTGCCTAACTCACTGTCATCTTCAAAAATCTCAGAATTATCTTCAATCAGTCTGTTCATCTTATTGATTTCCTTTGCATGCATACCAGCGGCTCGCCTTACGCCCATTGCGTCATACATTACAACCATAGCTATTATAAATATTATTGCAAATTCCGGGCTTCTAACGTCAAGCTGCCTTGATGTTGCAATTACAGCAGAGCAAACAAAAGCTGAATGAGAGCTTGGCATTCCGCCTGAGCCTGTCAATCTTTCAACGTTAAACTCCTTTGTAACAATAAAATTAATAATTGACTTTATTACCTGTGCGGCAACCCATGAAATAAATGCAGAAAACAGAATATAATTGTAATAATTGTGAATTAAATGTTTCATATACATACCCCTATTAATTATTTCTTTCAAGCAACATTTTTGTCAGCTCAATAAGGAACATATTATTTTCGAATGTGCCCAGAATTTCAAGTGCCTCATTTGTGAGATTTTGTGCTATTGCTTTTGATTCTTCTAACCCATACAATGTTACATAAGTTGTTTTGTTTGATTTTAAATCACTGTTGATAGGTTTTCCAAGTTCCTCGAAAGAGCTTGTAACATCCAAAATATCATCTATTATCTGAAATGCAAGCCCTATTTTCTCAGCATAATCTTTTGCGGCTGCAATTTTATGTTCATCTGCTCCTGCAAGAATACAGCCCATTATGCATGAGGTTTTTATAAGTGCCCCTGTTTTTAAACTATCGAGGATATGAATAGTATCCTTTGAAATCTCTTTCCCTTCATTCTCGATATCTATTACCTGGCCGCCTATCATACCATTTATACCGACAGCAGAGGAAAGCTCCCTGATTAATTTTATTGCTACCTCATAAGTAATATTCTTTTTTATTGCCTCTTCTGCAATGATTTCATACGGCAAGGTTGCAAGTGCATCACCTGCAAGCAAAGCCATAGCTTCACCATAAGCCTTGTGGCAGGACGGCTGACCTCTCCTGAAATCATCATTATCCATACAGGGCAAGTCGTCGTGTATCAGTGAAAAGGTGTGTATCATCTCGATTGCACAGGCTATAGGCAAAACATCAGATGCCCCACCACATAGCTTATAAAATTCAAGCAGCAAAACAGGGCGTATCCTCTTCCCACCGGCTGATAAAGAATGCTTCATAGCCTTTAATACACTTGCTTGCAGGGCTTTTGTTTCGCTTGTGTATTCATTCAACTTATTTTCAATTAATGCCAAATAATCAGATAAAATTCTATTGTTCTCTAAATTCATATTTCACCATTATTTTTTTCTTCAAAATGTGATATTTTCAGCTTTGCATTTTCTATTTCCCTTTTGCATAAAACAGAAAGATTTATCCCCTGCTGATAAAGCTCAATGGATTCTTCAAGTGAAAGCTCACTACCTTCAAGCTTTTCAATAATTTCATCCAGCTTTTTTATTGATTCCTCAAAATTCATAATTACACCTTATTTTTCTGTTATTGTTGCAACTGCCTGAGTGTCTGAAAATCTTAAAATAACCTTATCGCCAATTTCAACCCCATCACTGCTGCGTACAATTTCATCATTTTTATATACGAGGGAGTACCCTCTCGCAAGTATATTAAGCGGGCTCAATGAATTTAGCAGCGAAATTCTTTTATTCAAATACAACTCCTTAGACCTTAATATATTGCTAAAACTATTGTATAATCTTTTTTGTGATTTATCAACCTCACTGAGTTTGTTTGTTAATAAATTTACAGGATAATAGCTTTTTATTTTGTCAGATTTGATATTAATTTGTAATTCGTATCTCTCGATTCTTTTATT
>QKDG01000037.1 GCA_003246805.1 Clostridia bacterium
AACACAACCCTAAAAACTTCCTCATTCAGTATACCTATAACAATTTACAGCCCTGCATATAATAATGTATGGACATATGGCTCATACTCTGTTGCAATAAACGTTTCTGAAAAAAATTAGTTTTAAGGAGATTTATGCCATTAATAGTTTCACAAATTCAAGCAGGATTATATGACGATAAAGATACAATTATCAGAAAAGCATTATATAAAACGGGCTTGAATAGCTCATGCGTGATTAACTCAGATATTTATAAAACCTCATTGGATGCAAGAAAGCAAAATAATATCCATTTTGTGCATTCTGTAATTATTGAGCTTGATAATCCCGATACCGAACAAAAAATTTCTGACAAATTTGCCTGTTGTTCTTTTATTGAGAGCAATAGGCTTTCTCCTGTTATATCAACGAATAAGCGAAGCGGTGAAATAGTTATTGCTGGTTTTGGCCCTGCTGGAATGTTTGCGGGGCTTATTCTTGCTGAATATGGGTATAAGCCTGTAATTTTTGAAAAAGGTGAGCCTATTGACGAACGTATAAAATCGGTAAATTCATTCTGGAACGGTGGCGAGTTAAACGAAAACTCGAATGTTCAGTTTGGTGAGGGTGGAGCAGGCACTTTTTCTGACGGAAAGCTTACAACACGAATAAGTGACCCTTTGTGCAGATTTGTTCTTGAAAAATTTGTTGAGTTTGGTGCACCAAAAGAAATTTTGTCAAAATCAAAGCCACATATTGGTACAGATAATCTTAGAAAAATAGTAAAAGCTATAAGGAACAGAATTATTCAGCTTGGTGGAAAGGTTATTTTCAACTCAGAAATTAGTGATTTTATAATAAAAGACAACGAATTGAAGGGAGTTTCGTCAAACGAGAATAGTATTAATTGCCAGGCTTTAATTCTTGCTGTTGGTCACAGTGCACGAACTACATTTGAGCATTTATTGGAAAAGGATGTTTATATAGAGAATAAACCATTTTCAATAGGCGCAAGAATTGAACACAGTCAGGATGATGTAAACCACAGCTTGTATGGAAAATATGCAGGAAATCCTTATCTTCCACAAGGTGAATACCAGCTTTCGCACAGGCAAAACGACGGACGTGCTGTCTATACTTTTTGTATGTGCCCCGGTGGACTTGTTGTTCCTTCTTCAAGTGGAAAATGCACAATCGTCACTAATGGAATGAGTGAATTTTCAAGAAAAGAAAAAAATGCGAATTCTGCCCTTGTTGTTTCTGTATCACAAGATGATTTTGGAAAGCATCCCCTTGCAGGAGTTAATTTTGCAAAAAGCATAGAAAAGCAAGCTTTTGAATTGGCTGGGGGCAATTATTGTGCCCCGGCTACAACTGTCGGTAGATTTCTTAACCGGGCAGATAACAGTTCAAAATACGTTTTGCCATCGTATAAAAGAGGAACAGCTGACTGTGATTTTTATAAGCTCTTCCCAAAAGAAATAACCGATATGATGCAAATTGGCCTTAAACTTTTTTCTCTAAAAATGAAATGCTTCGGGGATATGAACGCCGTATTGACAGCACCCGAAACAAGGACATCATCCCCTGTTAGAATTAAAAGAAACGATTGTCACGAATCAGTTTCAACAAAAAATCTTTATCCCTGTGGTGAGGGGGCAGGCTATGCTGGTGGCATAATGAGTGCTGCTGTTGACGGTATAAATACTGCATTAAAAATTATGCAAAAATATGCCCCTTAAAATTATTAAAAAATTCTGATAATTTCAGTTTTTTTATGCAATCTTTGATATTTTGATAAATAATTACCTGTAATATAACTCCTTCATAATGACATACTATTAATGCAAACCCCAATAAACAATTTTTTAAAGGAGTGTTATTATGAAAACAAACTATTCTTCACAAGCTAAGCAGAAATTAAACCAAATGAAAATGGAATCAGCAAACGAAGTTGGAGTAACACTAAAACAGGGCTATAACGGTGATTTAACATCAAAACAAGCTGGTTCAATCGGCGGAAATATGGTTCGTAAGATGATTTCAGAATACGCTGAAAAGTAGTATTTTTCATCTCAACCAAATACAGGGAGCTTCATAAAAGAAGCTCCCTGTTCCTATTCAATAGTGTATTCAAGATTTTTCCATATCAGCCTTGTTCCCTCTTGAATTTCTAACGGTAGCAATGCCCTTGCGACTAAAATCGTATCATCTTCATTTAAATCTGTTCTTTTTAATATTGCATAATCACCGTCAATTTTAATTACTGAATAATATTTATCCTCAAACATACATATTTCTCCTAATTATATAGCTTTTTTAGCAAAACTTCTTTTGACTTATTTCGTTTATCAATAATTAAAATAACTATCAAAACTAATAATCCTGTTAAAGATAAAATTATACCTTTTTTAAAATAGTCAGGAAAAAACTCCATTGTAACCTTATGAGTACCTTCTGGGACCTCTATCCCGATTAAAGAATTTAATAGAACTGTCGGCTCTACCTTTTCACCGTCAACAGTTATATTCCATCCTGGTTCATATGGAATAGATGTGAACATTATCTGATTTTCCTTTGCTGTAATGTTGCCCTCAATATAGGTATCGCTGAAGCTATCTATCTGCCATTGATTCTGTTTTAGAAGTTCGATGCTTTCTTCAAAAGCCGATTCATCAAGATAATAAAAATACTGGTCCATCATATAAAGGTCATCTTTTGTCGGGGTTGCAATAACTGAGATTTCTTCACCCTTTTCAAATTCCCCTAATGGCATAATGCAATAATTTTCAGTTTCATAATAAACTGAGATAAAATTGTTATTAACCCACAAATTCATTGTTCTTTCATAATTACTTGGGAAAAACACATAAATAATACCATCGCTTTGTGCCGTAACCTTAAATTCGATATGTGCGTTTATCCCCTCGATTGTCGGTGTGTATTTTGTATGGTTGCCAGCGTTTTCTACTGTCATATTTTCATAAATAATATCATCAACAAATAATTTTTTGAATACGTAGTCTGTTTTATCATTGGTCATTTTGCTGATAATCTGATTTTGATTATAAAAAGGATTTTCAGCTTCAAAATTAACATTTCTTATACTATCGTCTGCCATAAAGCCAATTGACAAAGCATATGGGTTTTGATACACCTGTATATCCTTGTTTGTGAAAATATATTTATAATCATACATATCCTTATCTTTATTAAGAATATACTTAATGCCAAGAATAGAATCAGTAACCTTTGTAGCACCGTTATACTTTGTATAGTGGCCTCTTGACGTAAAACCAAGCTGCTTTAAAAGCTCAATTGCTGATGAGTTCATCGTAGAGCTTGAATGTGAAATTCCCTTTAAGCCGAATGCCATAGGGTCATTTACTGTGCGGTGATATGTCTTTTCGCTCCTGTATAAACCAGCATCAATTTCTGATATTTTGTCTACGGTTTCCCTTCCATATTCAACATAGCTCTGATACGAAGAATAAGTGCTGTAAACAACATCAATGTCAATTTTATTTAATGTGTATAAGGAAGCCGTAAATAATTCAACACAAGAAAAAACAAGTGTTGCTATCAAAACCTTGCGTGCTTTATATTTTTTAAAGCACAATAAAAAAACATAATAAACCGCAAAGACTAAAAAAGACGGCAGTAAAGATTCAATAGGCTTAATATTACTAAAACCCTGCTGTTCGCTATAAATCAAGAACACGCACAAGGCTATAAATGTTAGGCTGATTTCTTTAAAAGAAACCCCCTCAAAATTTTCAAATGCTTTTGCTGCTATTATCAGCATAATAAAACTGAATATGAATGAATATCGAAACGGCAACCAGTTTGGAACCTGAAATCCATGCATAGCAATGTCTGATGTGCTAAGATACATACAGGCATATATTAAAGCTAGCAGTACTCCGTTTGCTGCTTTTTCTTTCGCCTTTATATTTTTGTTTAAAAAATATAAAGGAACTAATATAAGCGTCAATGCTCCGCTATAAATAACAGGCAAACCCTCCGGTCTGACGGTATCATAGCTGTATGGCAACAGCTTTGTTAAAAAAGAAACAAATGTAAACTGAGCTTTCAGTGAAAAATCAGGCTGTGTGAAATCAAATTTACCAAGCTTTAATGAATTATATATTGGCAAAATTATTATCATTGAGCATAAAACAGCAGTGACAGCAGAAAGTATGAATTTTATCAAGGAAAAAACAAAGCTTTTTATATTAGGAAAATCTTCACGTGAAAAAGTATAATAAACAAAATAAGCCCCACAGAAAATTCCCACCATATAACCTATATAGAAATTTGCCATAAACATCAGCGACAAGGGAATAATAAACCCTGCCAGTCTTCCGTTATTT
Source organism: Clostridia bacterium (assembly GCA_003246805.1). GTDB lineage: Bacteria > Bacillota > Clostridia > Oscillospirales > Ruminococcaceae > SZUA-444. The sequence goes on from QKDG01000037.1 coordinate 4,353, forward strand.
ATCAGATTTTCAAGCCCTAAAATAATTAGCGGCAGATAAATAACGCCATCAAGCCACATCGGATTCATCAATTGAACCACACTAAAACCCATTAACGCATATAAGCTTGAAAAAATGATGGTAGTAAAAATCCTGCTTTTTTTGCTGTTCTTTATGTAAATAGAAAAGGCAAGCGCAGCTGCCCCTATTTTGAATAGTTGCATAAGCTCAAGTGCAAAGAGCATCATTGAGCGTGGCAGTATTACTGTTATAAAGCTGAAAGGGCTTGCAAGATAGTATCCGAATATTCCAAACATTTCTCCCGATAAATTCCTGCTCCATGAATATATCAGACTGGAATCCCCCCAAAAAGCATCACGCAAGGCCTCATAATAATATACATACTGCCCGTTTAAATCAAGCACAAGAACAGAGTTATCCCCAAAAGGATGAACCCCGAATGCCGCATAAACCAAAAACATTATAATTGAAGGGATTAAAAATATAAGAAAATATATCCACTTTTCATACAGCCATTGCCTTTTTAAGCTATTTTTCATCATCCTTCTCCTTTTTTGCGTTATTTCTATTATCTATAATATCACTGACAATATAACGTGGGCGATTTTTAATTTCCTCGTAAATTTTTGAAATATAATAACCGATTATCCCTAAGCTGAACATTATTATACTGCTTGTGAAAAGCTGTAAAAGAATAACGGTTGAGAATCCTTCGAGTGACTTGCCCGAAAGTTTATTGTATAGTGTGTTTATACCCAGTATCAAAGACAATATAAATGAGACTGCACCAATGAATGTGACTATCTGCATAGGTATACTTGTATACGATGTTATGGAACGGATAGCGTATTTTATAAGCGATTTTAAAGACCATTTCGTCTTGCCTAACTGACGTTCCTCAACATCATAATAGACAGACTCCTTTTTAAATCCAACCCAGCTTGACATAGCCCTGAAAAAAGTCAGTCGCTCCGGCATAGTATTCAATGCGTCAATAACATGCCTGTCCAGTAGTTTAAAATCAGATGCATTTCTCAAATCAAGCCCTGAGCCTATTCTGATTATCCCATAAAAAAGCTTTGCGCTGATTTTGTGAAAAATACCTTCGTTCCCCCGTGAGGTTTTTATCCCCTCAATTATATCAATATCATTATTCTTCCAGATTTTATACATTTCAATTATTTTTTCTGGCGGGTGCTGCAAATCACAGTCCATTATAACACAAGCATTTCCCTTTGCATACCTGAGCCCTGCAAAAATAGCACTTTCCTTACCGAAATTCCTGCTGAATGTTATCCCAAAAACAGCCGGATTCATTTCAGCATTCCTGCTTATTTCAAGCCATGTATTATCTGATGAACCATCATTGATAAATATAATTTCATACTCTATGCTATTATCAATAAGCAATCTTCTGACAATATCTGCCGCTTTACTGATGTTGCCTTCTTCATTATAAGCTGGAATAATTACTGAAAGCATGTGGTCACCTCTTTCAATACAATATGCCCTCGTTTAATTTACAAGGGCATACTGTTGTATCTGATTTTATAATTGGCTAAAAGCTATTAACTATTCTTTCCTTTTACTAAAATTATACTGATATTCATTTTAATTGTCAACACATTATTCCTTAAAATATCATATTATGCAAGTGCTTTATTCATGAATTCGTTTGTAGAAATTCCGCTTGGCCTGTTGTATCGGTTCAAAAGATACAGGCACTCGGGCGATTTTGTTATATAGTTTGGTTTTTCACTCACTATAAGTGTTGCTTTAAAATTCAAAGATTTTAAAATTTTTTCGCTCTCGGCACAATAAAATCCATAAGGATATGTGTAAAACTGAGGTGTAACATCGCTGTTCTTATGCAGTTTGTTCTGGACTGCCATAGTATCGCTCCCGAATTCCATCAGATAATCTTTGTATGTTTCGCCTTCGTTTATTGTGCTTGCTTTTCTTTTTGAATCAATGCTGTGCATTTTATTGCTATGATTACCGATTTCTACTCTCCCTGATTCAACGAGCGTTTTTATATCAGGCCATGTCAGATATGAATATGTGAGGTTTTTATCTTCAAGCATACTCCATTTTTCAGTATAATCACCGACTACTGAAAAGTTTGCCTTCATATCATATTTTTTTAATAATGGCAGAACATATTCAAGGTTATTTAGCTGTCCGTCATCGAATGTTATAACAACTGGATTTTTAGGAAGAGGAATATCATCATACACATAGTTAATTAAATCACTGATAAAAACTGTTGTATAGTTGTTATCTTTAAGATAAATAAAATCTTTTTCAACATCAATAGGCGATATTACATAATCATTGCTTTTGCTTGGGTCTTTCAAAACACTGTGATACATTATTATGGGCACTTTTATTCCCAGACTATCTTCAACATTTTTGGCTGACGCTTCAATTATCCTGAATATCAATGCAAAGAATAAGAAAATTACGATAAAATATATCGTCAACATACGAACTCTGTTTTTTATTCTCATATACAATCCCCCTTTAAAACAAGTATATGTTAATTTTTTAGTTTTATAAACGTGTGTAAATATTTTATAAAATCTATATTTATTTATTATAAATAAAAAATTTGTCGTAAAATGAAATATACTTGTATTTATCGTATTTTAGTGTTATAATATTTCTATAATCATTCACAGTTGGAGGGAATTTTAATGAAGTCAATAAAAACTAAACTAATAGTTTTATGTTTGTCTTTTTCATGCGCTATTGCAATTATTCTAAGTGTTTTCAGTATTGTCACAATGAGTCTTGTATCTGACAGAATTTTTAATTCTTTAATTACTCCTTATACAAAAGAAACAGCGAAGTATGTTTCTTCGACAGTCAGTGATTCACTTACAGACGTCACTGCTGTTGCAAAAAATAGTAAAATTGTCAATTTGACAACTGATGATGAGAGAACAGAGGCAGTTACAAATCTTATATCTGATATGGGAATAACAAACTTCTATTTCTATTCTGTAAACGGTAAATTACTTACAACATCATATCAGAATAATCTGATTAATAGTGATACTGATTTCAGCAAAACCGAAGAGTTTAACAGTGTAATTGAAAACAAGAAAACTGTCACCAGTAATCCATACACCTATGCTGTTGACAAATTTAAGAACTATGTTGTTTATTCTACATATATCCCTCTTCTCAAATATAATGATCTTGTTGGCGTAATTGTTTATGTACAATTATACGAGAATGTTAACAATGTTGTCAGCGCCTTTGAATTCAGCGAAAACAGTTCAACTTATCTGATTGATAAAAAAGGCAATATTACGACAGATATAGAACTGCTCAACATTCCTGTTTTGGAAACAGAAGGCACTGAATCATCAAGTAAAAATATGGAGAAACTTGCTTCGGAAATATCTGCTCAGTATAATGGTTTAACAACCTTCAGTGTATCAAACACACCTATGCTTGCAGGATACGCCTATATTGAAGAGCTTGATAGTTATCTAATACTTTCAGCACCTGTTACCGATTTTGTTGATATTCAAATGTTTATTTTCGCCTGTGTTGGAATTGCATTAGTACTAATGATACTTTCGTTCATTTTTGTTCGTGCAAATGCTAAAAAAGTTGCATTGCCAATTATAAGCGTAAGTGAAAGACTAAAAGCCTTATCTGAGGGTAATTTATCAGACCCGGTAAGAACTGTAAATACTAACGATGAGCTTCAGGTTCTTTCTGAATCATTACAGGAAACAGTACAATCCTTGAATGAATACATAGTAAAGATAACAAAAGCATTAAGCAACATATCAAGTGGCAACCTTACTGACAGAGTTCACGGCTCGTTCTATGGAGATTTCATACAAATAAAGAGCAGCTTTAACACAATTATTCTTTCATTGATTGACACATTTTCAGGTATTATTAATGCAGCAGAGGAAGTTAATAGTGGTGCTAACCAGGTTTCAAACGGCTCACAGGCATTGTCACAAGGTGCTACCGAGCAAGCAAGTGCCATTGAGGAGCTTTCAGCAACAATATACGAAGTTGCAACTCAGATTACAAACAATGCAAAGGCTGCTAAGGATGCTGAGCTTATTGTTGACAGTACAACATCAAACATAATTTCCTGCAACGATGATATGAATCAGATGCTTGATGCAATGAATGATATCAATAAAACATCACATGAGATTTCAAAGATTATTAAGGTAATTGATGATATTGCTTTCCAGACAAATATTCTAGCTTTGAATGCTGCTGTTGAGGCAGCTCGTGCAGGTGCCGCAGGAAAAGGCTTTGCTGTTGTAGCAGACGAAGTAAGAAGCCTTGCTTCAAAAAGTGCTGAGGCTGCCAGCCAGACTGCTTCACTTATAGAAAACTCCTTAAAATCAGTTTCGCAGGGTGCAAAATACGCACAGCAAACATCGGGTTCACTAAATGAAATTGTAGAAAAGGCGAAGAAAATTAACGATATCGTCAAGGATATCAGCACTGCTTCTGAACAGCAGGCTGAATCTATTTCACAGATTAATTCCGGTATTGACCAGATTTCTGCGGTTGTACAGAATAATACTGCAACAGCTGAAGAAAGTGCCGCTGCAAGTGAAGAATTATCAAATCAATCACTAATTCTACGCAATATGGTATCTAAATTTAAAATAGGTGACAAGAATAAAATTTTTAACTCAAATACCAATGTTGTGGGGATATCTGAAAGCAGTTTTGATTTTGATTCTTCGAATTCAGATTCTGAATTCGAATTCAAAAACATTGATGCTTCCCAATTCAACTTCTCGTCAGATGACACTCCTTCCTCTGAATTCAACTTCTCATCAGACGACGAGCCTGCTTCTGAATTTGATTTCTCTTCAAATGAAGAGCCTGCTTCCGAATTCAACTTCTCATCAGACGACGAGCCTGCTTCTGAATTCGATTTTACCTCATCATTAGGAGATGACTTCAAAATTTCTCTTGACGATGACGACAACAAGTATTAATAAACCAAATTAATAAAAAAGACTGGAAGATAATCTTTCGGTCTTTTTTGTTTTATGCTACCAATTACAAACAATTTACATTAATATCTCTTATATTAATTTCTTTTTACATAATTCATGTATTGAAATTACAATATAACTATATCATTATCTTGTACTCAAAAGGTATTATAGTTTAGGAGGATTATTATGTTAAAAAAAATTACCGCTCTAGCACTTGGTGCTGTATTGGCACTATCTGTTTTTGTTGGATGTGAAACAAAACCAGCTTCAACCTCGGCAACAGATTCTTCAACATCAGAATCAGCAACAGCTGGAAATGTAACTGCTCCGAAATATGTATTCATGTTTATTGGTGACGGAATGAGCTCAGTTCAAATTAACGCCGCTCAGATTTTGATGGGTAACAACACATCAGGCGAAGTTGCTACAAAAAGCCTGAACTTCACTCAGTTCCCTGTTGCCGGCCTTGTAACGACTTATGACTCTACTTCTTTCTGCCCTGACTCTGCTTCAACTGCTACTGCTCTTTCATGTGGTGTTAAAACACACAGTGGTGTTGTAGGCCTTGAAGCTAACAAAACAACTGTGCCAACAAGCATTACGGAGTTGCTAAAAGATAAAGGAATGAAAATCGGTATTGTTTCAAGCGTAACTATTAACCACGCTACACCTGCTGCATACTATTCTCACATTGCTTCAAGAAATGAATATTATGATATAGCTTTACAGATGACTACTTGCGATTTTGACTATTTTGGTGGCGGAACAATCTCAAAGCCAACAGGTGCTGACAAAGATGCTACTGATGCTTATGAAATACTTAAAAAAGATGGCTTTACTGTTGCAACAACAAAAGAAGAAATTGCTGCTTTAAACGCATCAACAGGTAAATGCTATGCTGTTACTCCTGTTTCTCAGGACAGTGGTTCAATGCCTTATGCTATTGACACAAAGGAAGGCGATTTATCTCTTTCTGATTTCGTTGAAAAAGGAATTGAAGTTCTTGACAATGAAAATGGCTTCTTCATGATGTGTGAATCAGGTAAAATCGACTGGGCTTGCCACGCAAATGACGCTATGAGTGCTATCCAGGATGTTATTGAATTCGATAATTCTATCAAGGTTGCTATTAATTTTGCAAAACAGCACCCAGATGAAACTCTAATTATTGTAACTGGTGACCACGAAACTGGCGGTATGACAATAGGCTATGCTACAACTGGATATAACACTGCATTTGATATTCTGAATAATCAAAAAATGTCATATGTTGAATTTGACAAATTAGTGACTGCTCAAAAAGAGGGTAATGCAAATCTTGCTTTTGCTGATGTAATGCCTTTTATTAAAGAAAACTTTGGTTTGATTGCTCCAGAAGATGCTGATGCTTCTAAGGAAGAAAACAAAGCAATGGTATTAACTGATTATGAATATCAGAAGCTTAAAGATGGATTTGCTGAATCAATGAAGGCTAAGGAAGAACGCTCAACAGATGAGGCTTCAGCAATACTTTATGGAACTTATGACCCACTCTCTGTTTCACTGACTCATGTTCTTAACAACAAAGCTGGTATCGGATGGACATCATATTCTCATACTGGTACTCCTGTTCCTGTTTTTGCTTACGGTGTTTCTGCTGAGCTGTTCAACGGTTCATATGACAATACAGATGTATTCAAAAAGCTTTGCACAATTTG
>QKDG01000150.1 GCA_003246805.1 Clostridia bacterium
TCAACAGCCTTGCCTGACCACCATTCCACAACCGTTTTAAAAGGCATTGCGCTATCAGTAAGCGAGCCTGTTGTGTTTAACATTATAAAATCAGCATAGCCGTTTTTTAAATAGCTTACAGTATCGGAATATCCGTCAGTCAACGCCTGAAAACTATCACTAGTGTCGCTTCCGTTTTCGTTTTGTGATGAATTCGCCCATGCATTAACAATAGAAATTCCTACTGGTATTGAATTATCGGTTTTATGTATTGTCTGGCTTGCAACGCTAAAAACATAGGCACCGTTTTCAAGCAGCCAGTTTTCAAAGCCTATGCCTGAGCCATTTTTGGTATAATAGCTGTAATTTGTTGTGCTGTTGCTTGAATAATAGCCTTCAAGAATTATTCCGTCAGCTTTATAATCCCTTGAAAACCTGTTAGCAATCAAAGTCATATAGTCAATTCGCGACTGCAAATCAGCATCACTGTATTCATTTAACACATAATTTATATTTAAGTTTACATATACAAAAAGATAGCTTTTTTTAGCAGCCTCAATCAGCATTTTAACAGCGTTTTCTTCTGGAGTGGTAGTGGCTGATGAGCTGTAATAAGCCTTGCCGTCGTAGCTTGTATTTATTATTATTGAATTAAGCTCAAAGCTGTTGATTTTTTCGATAATGTCAGCAATTTCATTTTCTGTCGTTTGGTCAGGCTGCCCGGTGGTTTTGTAATAATCCTTACCTGGTGTTATGGTAACAGCCCTTAGCTCATCGGGAAATGTAAAATTCGGCTCTACTACTGCCTGCTCTTCTTCTGTTGTTACAGCATTATCAGAACCCTCAGCTTCTTCACCCGATAATGCACTGTCACTTCCCTGTGCAACGACAACGCCATTAGTATAAGAGTAAATAACCTGCGGTATGTAAGAAAACGATATAAGCACCGCCAGCATTATACTGACAAAACGCAAAGCTTTTTTCATTTAAATTCCCCTTTTTTAACATCCTAATTAAGCACCTGCTTAATGCTTTCAATCTCTTGCTTAACTTTATCAGAAACATTGCTTGCAAATAATGAGTCATATCTATAAAATGCAACACCACCGTAATGTGATAAGGTTTTTGAATATGTTATCTCACGTGAAATAATATTTGAATCATTTACCCATTCCTGGCTTCCTGTGCCGGCGTAGGTATCAACCAGGCCTATTTTATATGGTGCAAGCCCGATAACCAATTTAGCGTTTTGATTTTTCATAATATTGTTCCATTTAATAGCCGTAGCCTCAAAAGGCATTGCCTGATTATTGAAGCCATAATATAGTTGCGGAGCAACATAATCAAGATATCCTGTTGTTGAGCACCATTTTTCAACATCGGCATAATAAGTGTATTTATTTGTATTTATATTACCAGCTGGACTGACGCCAAATAGCACCTTACTGTTTATTCTTTTAACAGCACTATAAATATCTGAAACCATTGAGCTTACTGCATTCAGTCTGAAATTTTCTTTGGTCTGTCCTCCCCCATAAAGGCTTCGTGCCTCGGCATCAAAGGAATCAGCTGTGGTCGGATAAAAATAGTCGTCAATATGAATTCCATCAACATCATAATTTTGAACAATTTCGGTTACTCCGTTGCAAATAAGCTGCCTTACATCAGGGTAAGATGGGCTTAGCCAGTAATACCCGTTGATATTGACTATATATTTTTCAATTTTGGTAGGGTCATTATACCACTGCCCTATAGGAAAAGCTGTTGATACATTTGATATATCTGCAACCTTAGGCCCTCTCATAGGGTTAATCCATGCGTGGAAGGACAAGCCTTTTTTATGTGCTTCCTCAACCATTACTTTAAGAGGGTCATATGCAGGGGCAATACCCAGTGTTCCTGAAAACTTTGAAGTCCAGTGATAGTATTCAGACGGATAGTAAGCATCCCCGAATGCCCTGACGTGAACATAAACTGTATTTGCACCTAAAACCTTGACATTATCATATACAGCTGAAATCTGTGCCCTAAAGCCTGATTCGGTTTTTGAGGGGGATGAAAGCACACCCTCAAGATAAGAAATCCAAACACCCTTTTGCTCGGAATAATTCAATGGGTTATATGTAGTCGGCGTTAAATCAGGTTTATCTATTATTGTTGTCTGCGCAGGCTGTGTGGTTGTTGCCGCAGTAGTAGTTGTTGCCGGTGGGTTTGTGGTTGTGGAAGAATCTGTTTTTGTAGTTGTCGTTTCTTCTGTTGAAGATGATGTAACCGAACTATCCCCAGGCGGTTCGGTTGTAGTATCAGCCGATGTAGTAATCGGCTTGGGCGATTCTATCTGAAGAGTAACACTTGATACTGCCTGAGAAGACTGAACAAAACTGCTGGTATCAATATTTTCTATCTTGCTGCAGGATGAAAAAACAAATGCTATCACAATAAACGTCAGAAGTCCTTTTATTCTTTTCATAACTACCTCGCTTTTTTTAAGACTTTACGTCTTTTTAATTCTACCATTTTCAACATAAAAATACAATATATTTAAATTGTTAATTTGTAACAATAATATATATTCTTAACATTTCAAAAATATTAATGTTTGTCCAATAAAAAAAGTCTTTACATTAAATGTAAAGACTCAGCTTGCAGAAAAAGCCCTTTTCTACAATTTTATTACAATTAAAGCAAGTATATGTGGGGGATTTTCGGTCGCCCCACACCACTTCGCATCAGAAAATCAATTATCTTTTTTATTCTTGAAAAAATACAATCTAAACTATATCTGCCTTTTTATTCTGTCAAGTGCTCCTTTTTCAAGCCGTGAAACCTGCGCCTGTGAAATCCCGATGCTCTCGGCAACTTCAACCTGTGTTTTTCCTTTAAAAAATCTTAAAAACAGTATATTCTTCTCCCTTTGCTGCAAAAGATTTATTGCTTCCTTCAATCCTTCAATGATATTTCGTCAAGCCAGCTTTCGTCATCACTTTTATCACCAACCTGGTCAAGAACATACAGTGTATCGCCGGAATCAGAATATACAGGCTCATAAAGGGATATAGGGTCGCTTATTGATTCCAGTGCCAGCACAACGTCTGACCTTTTTGTATCTATTTCCTTAGCTATTTCATCTATTGTTGGCTCTCGCTGTTTTTCTTTTGTTAATTTTTCCTTTGCCTGCATTGCCTTATATGCCAAATCCCTCAATGACCTGCTTACCCTTATCGGGTTATTGTCCCTTAAATATCTCCTTAATTCACCGCTTATCATAGGAACTGCATAGGTTGAAAATCTGACATTCTGGG
>QKDG01000017.1 GCA_003246805.1 Clostridia bacterium
ACAAATAAAACCCCGCTTTCAAAAGAAGTTTTTGATGCCTGCCCAGGGATTAATTTTGTTGGCGTGCTTGCAACAGGGTATAACATTGTTGACACTGAAGCAGCAAAGGCAAAGGGAATACCTGTATGCAATATACCAACCTATGGCACTTCTGCGGTTGGACAGTTTGTAATGGCACTTCTTTTAGAAATGTGTCATCACGTATGGGCACACAGTGAATTCGTAAAACAAGGAAAGTGGGAAATCAGCCCTGATTTTTGCTTTTGGAATTATCCGCTTATAGAGCTTGCCGGCAAAACAATGGGTATTATCGGATTCGGGAGAATAGGCCAGGCGGCTGCAAAAGCTGCACAAGGCTTTGGAATGAACATAATCGCATTTGATGAGTATCAGAACAAGGATTTAGAAAGTGATACTTTAAAATACGCTTCACTTGATGAACTGCTTGAGAAATCTGATGTTATATCATTGCACTGCCCGTTGTTTCCATCTACTCAGGGAATTATCAACAAGGATACAATTGCAAAGATGAAAAACGGAGTTAAAATTATCAACACATCAAGGGGTCCGCTTATTAATGAGCAGGATTTAGCTGATGCTTTAAACAGTGGAAAAGTGAGCGGTGCGGCAGTCGATGTTGTTTCTACCGAGCCAATCAAGAGCGACAATCCGTTACTAAATGCAAAGAACTGTATAATTACCCCACACATTGCATGGGCACCACTTGAATCAAGAGCAAGACTCATGAATATTGCTGTTGATAATTTAGCTCAGTTCATAGCCGGCAAAAGTGTTAATGTTGTGAATAAATAAGGAGATTGACTTATGATTAAACATGTTGTTTTCTTTAAGATGAAGGAAGAAGCAGAAGGCAGAACAGGCATTGAAAATGCAAAGATGCTGGCAGATAAATTCAAGGATATCAGTGCAAAAATACCAGGGGTGGTTTCTGTTGAAACAGGAATGAACTATAATAAAGAAAAGCAGTTTTATGATTTATGCTTAAATCAGGCTTTTAAAAGTGACAAGGCTTTGCAGGATTATCTTGTGCATCCACTTCATATGGAAGTTCGCGAGTTTGTGTTTAATGTAATTGATCATAGAATGGTTGTAGACTACGAAGTGGAGTAATATTTGATTTTCAGGGAAAAGCAATATCAAGTTGATTTCGGCTTGATATAATGCTTTTCTTTTGATATAATATGAAATATTAATGCGCTAGTGTTGTTTCCTCATAATTATTTTGCAGAAGGAGGAATAAACGATTGAAAAAATTTATTCTAGTACCAGATTCATTTAAAGGTACAATGTCATCAACAGAAATTTGCAACATTATGTCTGATGAAATATTAAAACAAATTCCGGATGCTGAAATAGTGTCTATTCCTGTTGCAGATGGGGGAGAAGGAACAGTAGATTGTTTTCTTCAGGCTATAAAAGGTGAAAAAATTAAAACAGCTGTAAAAGGCCCTTATATGGAAGATATGCAGGGGTTTTATGGCTTGATAAATAACGGCAAAACAGCAATAATTGAGATGGCAGCGTGTGCTGGTCTGCCTTTGGTTGAAGATAGCAAAAACCCTGCCTTAACAACAACTTACGGTGTTGGTCAGTTAATAAGTCACGCAATTGAACACGGTTGCAGGGATATTGTTATTGGCCTTGGGGGAAGCTGCACTAATGATGCTGCCTGCGGCTGTGCTGCTGCATTGGGCGTAAAGTTTATTAATGAAAAGGGTGAGGCTTTCGTTCCTACCGGCGGGGCACTTGACCAGATAAAGAAGATAGATTTTACAAATATAAATCCAGAGCTTAAAAACTGCAAAATTACAGTAATGTGTGATATTGATAATCCACTTTTTGGAGAAAATGGTGCGGCATACGTATATGCACCCCAAAAAGGCGCTGACGAAGCAATGGTTGGAATGCTTGATAAGAATTTAAGATATCTTGCTTATTTAATTAAAGATCAGATAGGTGTTGATGTTTCTACACTTGCTGGTGGTGGTGCTGCTGGCGGTATGGGCGCTGGCATTGTTGCTTTCCTTGGCGGAAAATTAAGACAGGGGATAAGCGTTGTTCTTGATTTAGTTAACTTTGAAGAAATAATTAAGTCAGCAGATTTGATTTTAACTGGTGAGGGCAAAATAGATTCGCAAAGCATCAGGGGAAAAGTGGTTATAGGAGTATCAAAGCGGGCAAAGGCGATTAATGTTCCTGTTATAGCTGTTGTAGGTGATATTGGTGACGATATTGATAAGGCATACGAGCTGGGTGTATCGTCAATAATCAGTATTAACAGGGTGGCAGTCCCTTTTGAGAAAGCCAAACTTCGCAGCAAAAGTGATATGAGATTGACGATAAGTAATTTAGTCAGAACTCTTAATATTAAAAGATAGGTTTATTATGAAAGGAACATTATTATTATGGTAAGACACATTGTATTCTGGAATTTAAAAGAAAGCGCTGAGGGTGCTGATAAGGTTGCAAACGCAAACATAATTAAATCTAAGCTTGAAGCTTTGGTGGGACAAATTGACGGGCTAATTAAAGCAGAGGTTAATCTGAATTATAATCCTAATGGATTTGACTTGTGTTTATATTCTGAATTTGATTCAAAAGAATCACTTGAAGGTTATCAGAATCACCCTTTGCATCTGGAAGTTAAGGGATTTGTGCATAAGGTAATATCTGAAAGGGCAGTTACCGATTGCGTGGTTGACTAATAAGGAGATGAAGAAATAATATGAAGTTATTTATAGATACTGCCAATGTTTCACACATTAAAGAAATCAACGATTTGGGAATTATTTGTGGTGTTACAACAAACCCGAGTCTTATAGCAAAAGAAGGCAGAGATTTTAAAGAAGTAGTAACAGAAATTACAAGCATTGTTGACGGGCCTATCTCAGC
>QKDG01000090.1 GCA_003246805.1 Clostridia bacterium
TTTTTCAAAGGATATCATTGCAACAATTGATGCCTTAAAAGCTTTGGGTGCAAAAATTCATATTAAAAATGACATTGCTGTAATTGAGGGAATTAATAAATCGGCTGAAAAATCAGATATTTTTTGTAATGAGTCTGGTTCTACCCTCCGATTTCTTATTCCTATTGCTGCCGCATTAGGTGTAAATGCCACTTTTAAAGGTGAGGGGAAGTTGCCACAGCGACCCATTACTCCTTATTTAACTCAGCTTTCACATAAAGGCATAGTATTTGACTATAATAACACAATGCCATTTTCAATATCAGGGCAGTTGTTGCCTGGGGAATATGAAATGGCAGGGGATGTAAGCTCCCAGTTCATTACTGGGCTGCTTTTTGCATTGCCCTTGTTGGAGGGTGATTCCAAATTGACTATAACCTCAAAGCTCGAATCCAGGCCATATGTTGATTTAACAGTATCAGCACTACGAAAATTTGGGATTACAATAACAGAATGTGAAAATGCTTATTTTATAAAAGGAAATCAGAATTTTAAGTGCAATAATGTTTATGTTGAAGGGGATTATTCACAGGCAGCTTTTTTTTATGTTGCAAATGCATTAGGTTGTAAAATTAAGCTTAAAAATCTTGATGAACAATCCCTTCAAGGTGACAAGAAAATAATTGAAATTATTAATAAAGTATGTTATAATAACAAAAGGCTTATTGCTTTTGAAGTTGATGGCTCAGATATTCCTGATATTGTTCCTATTCTTACTGTTCTCGCTTGCTTTTGCGAGGGCGAATCAAGAATCTATAATGTTGCAAGGCTCAGAATAAAAGAAAGTGACCGCCTTGAAGCTATATCCTCCTGCCTCAATAAGCTTGGGGGAAGGGTTATAGCAACAGAAGATTCACTTATAATTCAAGGTGTGCCTTATATAAGAGGTGGCGAGGTTGACAGCTTTAATGATCATCGCATAGCAATGTCAATGGCTATCGCCGCTATCAGATGTCACGGTGTGATACAAATCAAAAATGCATCCTGTGTTGAAAAATCGTATCCTAATTTTTTTGAAGAATATAAAAAGCTTGGAGGGGTAGTAAATGTCATCAATCTGGAATAACAACATTAGCATTTCAATTTTTGGTGAATCTCATGGTCCAGCTATTGGGGTTGTTATTGATAAGCTCCCGGCAGGTGAGCACATCAATATGGATGAGGTTCTTGGCTTTATGGCTAGACGTGCTCCTAAAAAAGATAAAACTTCAACTCAAAGGCGTGAAAAAGACCTCCCTCAGGTTATGTCTGGATTACTTAACAATAAAACAACCGGAACTCCTCTTTGTGCATTTATCCCTAATGAGGATACACATTCTCAGGACTACTCAAATATATCAAAGCTGGCAAGGCCTGGGCACGCTGATTATACAGGTGCTGTCAGATATCGTGGCTTTAATGATGTTCGTGGTGGTGGCCATTTTTCAGGAAGACTAACAGCACCACTCGTGTTTGCTGGTGCAATTTGTGCACAGATTCTTGAAAGGCGTGGTATTTATACCGGTGCTCACATTTATTCTGTACATAATATTTTAGATACTTCTTTTGACAGTATAAATACAACTCGTGAGATGATTCTGGATGTCAGAAAAAAAGAGTTTCCTGTAATTAGTGACAAAAAGGGCGAACAAATGATAAAGGATATTGAAAAAGCACGCGAAAGCCTTGATTCATTGGGCGGAGTTGTCGAGTGTTGCTCTATCAATGTTCCCGCCGGGATAGGCTCACCAATTTTTGACGGGCTTGAAAACAATATTGCATCATTAATATTTGGTATTCCTGCTGTAAAAGGTCTGGAATTCGGTGCTGGCTTTAATTGCTCAAAAATGCTTGGCAGTGAGAATAATGACGAGTTTTATGTAAATGATGACGGCCATGTTTTGACGAAAACAAACTTCCATGGCGGAATTCTTGGCGGTATTTCATCAGGAATGCCAATTACATTGAAGGTTGCATTTAAACCTACACCATCAATATCAAGACCACAGCAAACGATAGATTACAGTTCAATGCAAAATGAAGTATTAAACATTAAGGGAAGACACGACCCGTGCGTTGTTCCAAGGGCTGTCCCTTGTGTTGAAGCTGCTGTAAACATTGCTCTGTTATCCAATATGATAGATTACCCTAATTTTTAAGGAGAATTAAATGGAAGGCTTTGAAAAATTTATAACACCAAATATGCTTTCATTGACCGATTCATATGCAGTAAAAATTTTAATTTGCTATTTTTTAAAGGAAATTGACAGGCCTGTTACTCCTGAACAGCTGACGGAAATTGCTACTGCTGACGGTATAATCAATTATTTTTATTATACCGAGGCTATTAACTCAATGCTTGAAGCAAATACTATTTTAGTAGAAAAAATTGACGGCAAAACCTATTATGTTTTATCTGAAATAGGAAGAAATGGTGCGGAGTCTTTTAAAAATATTGTTCCAAAATCATTCAGGGATAAAATATTATCTTCTGGTTTAAAGCTATTTGCAAAGATTAAAATAGATAACGATGTCAAGTGTGAAATTACTCCACTTGAAAAAGGCTTTAATGTTGAATGCAAATGCTATGATATGGATGTTATTCTGATGGATTTGAAGCTTTTTGCACCAGATGAAGAACAGGCTATACTCATCAAAGAAAAAATAATGTTGAATCCCACTGATTTTTATGGCAAGATACTGAATTATGCACTTGAAAATCAACAGTATGTCCCTGATATAAATTAAATTTTTGCTGGCACTTTTGAGTGTCAGCTATTTTTATGGTTAAACTATCATTGTAAATTAATATTTATAGTAGAATTTTCATTTAAAATATGATATAATATCTATTAATTGCAAAAGTTGAAGGAGTTGTTCTGATGGCATTGAGTCTTGATAGAATTAAGCTAAGTGACGGTATTGAATTTACCTCTATAATTGACGAAAAATTTAAAAGCAACTATATTTTTATACGATTAATTACAAAACTTGATAAGAATACAGCATCTGAAAATGCTATTATTCCAAATTTACTTGTTACAACCAGCAGCAAATACAAAACAAGAACCGAGCTTACTACAAAGCTTTCAAGCTTGTATGGCTCTAATCTTTCTACAATAAATCATAAACTGGCTGACAATCAGGTTGTTGGTATATCGGCGAGCTGTATTTGTGATGATTATACTTTAAACGGTGAGAAGATAACTTCTGAACTGGCAGATATCCTATTGGACTGCCTATTTAACCCTTGTATTGAGGAAAATGGCTTTGCAAATAAAGATTTTTTATTAAGAAAGCAAGAGCTTATAGATAGTATTGATGCTGAGATTAATGAAAAAAGAATTTATGCGCTTATTCGTGCTAATTCAACCATATATAAAAACGAGCCTTCTGCTATTACAGCTTATGGTAACAGAGAAGGTGCAGTTTCGCTTACCCCACAAAAAACTTATAGTGCTTATAATAAGCTATTAGAAACCGCACAGATTGACATTATGTTTGTTGGCGGTTGTGAAAATAAAGAGGTTTGTGCAAAGCTGAAAAGTGCTTTTTCGGGAATTAAGAGAAGTTATATTAAAAATACCTTTGTCAATCTCAGCCCTAAAAAAGATAAGGTTGAGAATATAACAGAAAGCATGGATGTTAATCAATGCAAAATGGTTATGGCATATAAAACAGATTATGATAATCTGTATGTTAACAGGCTTATGACATCAATGCTTGGAGGAACTGCTTTCTCGAAGCTGTTTACAAATGTACGTGAAAAGCTAAGCCTGTGCTATTATTGTGCTGCCGGATTTGTTGAAGGCAAGGGTGTAGTTATTGTTGACAGTGGTGTAGAATATGCTAATATTGAGCTTGCTAAAAAAGAGATTCAGAATCAGATAAATGCCCTTGCAAACGGTGATTTCACTGATGATGAAATGAAAAATGCTGTTTTGAATATTGCGGATAACTATAAATCAAACTATGATACATGCAGTGACCTTTCAAGCTGGTGTTTCATACAGGCTATCAGGGGGGATAACTATACACCCGAACAAGCTATTGACGCTTTAAAGAAAATTACACGTGAGGATATTATCACATCAGCCTCCTCACTTAGCCTTGACACAGTATATATAATGAAAGGCTTGGATAATAACGGGGAGGAAGCACAATAATGGAAAAAATAATTATTCAAAGCGACAGAACAAACGATAAGTATTATAAAATTATGCATCCGTCAGGGCTTGAAATTCTTGTGTGGGAGATGCCTGGTTTTTCAACGACTGAGGCTTTGTTTGGTACAAAATATGGTTCAATAAACACAAGGTTCAAGACAAACAGGGAAGATGATTTCGTAGATGTTCCTGAGGGGATTGCGCACTTTTTAGAGCACAAGCTTTTTGAGAACGAGGATTGTGATGTTTTTGAGCTTTATGCAAAAACAGGAGCAAATGCAAACGCTTATACAAGCTTTGATAAAACCTGCTATTTATTCAGTTGCAGTGATAATTATAAGGAATCACTTGAAATATTGCTGTCATTTGTTCAAAAGCCATATTTTACCAATGCTACTGTTCTCAAAGAGCAGGGGATAATCGGGCAGGAAATACGAATGGTTCAGGATAATCCTGACTGGTGTGTATTTTTTAATCTGTTGAAGGCATTGTATGTTAATCATCCTGTTAGAATTGATATTGCGGGAACAGTTGACAGCATTGCTCAAATTGATGCTGATTTGCTTTATAGGTGTTATCATACCTTTTATAATTTAAATAATATGGTTCTATCTATTGCTGGAAACTGCGACGTTGATGAGGTGTTGAGTATCTGCGACAAATTGTTGCAGCCTTCTGCTGACATAAGCCTTGAAACAGCATTCCTTGATGAGCCAGAAGGCATCTGCCAGGATGAAATCATCCAGAACTTGCCGGTTGGCATTCCCTTGTTTAGTATTGGTTTTAAGTCTGAGCCTAAATCGGGAATTGAGCTATTAAAAGCTGAAATAGCTGCAAGTATATTATTGTCATTGATTGCAGGTGCAACGTCACCTCTTTATAAAGATATGTATGATGAGGGCTTGATAAATTCATCATTTTCATCCGAAGTATTTACTGGTGACGGATATTTTGCGTGTATTCTTGGTGGCGAGTCAAAAAATCCACATGAAATTCAAAAGAGGCTTCTTGCAGAAATTGAAAGATTAAAGGCAGAGGGGCTTGATGAAGAGCGCTTTGATATTATAAAGAAATCAAAATATGGGCAATTAATAAGGAGCTTCAACAATGTTGAGGTCTGTGCTTCTTTAATGTTGAATTCCCATTTTACCGGAGTAGAGGCTTTTGATACAGTTGAAGTTTTGGCTTCTATCACTTTTGATGACATCAACAGTCAGTTGAATACGCTTTTTGATAGTCAAAAGGTTGCTATTTCAATTATAAAATCAAAATAGAAGGAGAAAATTATGACAGATTCAATGCTTGATACCGTTACACAGAATGCGGATAAGGTTTTCTTTCCTTTTTTAGGACAGAACAATATTTTTACCAATGGCATTCATTTAAACAGAGTTTTCTTTACTATACCCGGCATCAATCTATCAATCTACTGGTATGGTTTTTTAATCGGAACAGGTGCACTTTTGGCTATGATTTTCGCATACAGGAAGTTTATTGGCTTCGGGATAAACCCTGATAAAGCAATAGATTGCGTTATTGGCGGATTAATTGGCGCAATTGTTGGAGCAAGGTTGTATTATGTTATATTCAGCTGGTCAAATTATGTTATTGACGGAAAAGTTGACTGGATGAGTATCATAAGCACCAGAGATGGTGGACTTGCGATTTATGGTGGTCTTATTGGCGGGTTGCTTGTTGGTGGATTTATTGCAAAGCTCCACAAGATAAGGCTTGCGGCCCTTTTTGATTTGGCTGCACTTGGGTTTTTAATTGGCCAGGCAATGGGTAGATGGGGTAATTTCGTCAATCAGGAAGCTTATGGTTCATTGACTAATCTGCCGTGGGGAATGACAAGCAGCAAGATAATAAATGAGATGTCAGCAGTTTATACGGCTACGCCTATTAACGATTTGGTTGTGCACCCTTGCTTTTTATATGAATCCCTATGGTGTGTTCTGGGATTCGTTCTACTTAATATATATTTGAAACATAGGAAGTTTGATGGCGAGATATTCTTGCTTTATTCAGCATGGTATGGTATCGGAAGAGCATTTATCGAAGGACTAAGAACAGACAGCCTGTATATTCCTAACACAAGTGTAAGAGTTTCACAGCTGCTTGCTGTTGTTTGTGTTATTGTTGCTTTTGCAATTATAATGATTGTTCGTATCAAGCTTAAAGAAAATAGCAGATATAAATTTTTTTATGAAACAGAGGTTTCAATAAAATCTATTGAAGCATATAAAAATCAGAAAAAAAAGGGAAGTAGGAACCAATTGGCTAATGCTGATTTAACAAAAGCAATTGACGGTGCATTTGATGATAGCAATAAAGCTGTTGATGAAGACGAAATCAATATTAATCAGATTAACGACAATGACGATGATAATGATGGCGTAAATAATGCTGAAATAGATGAAATGAATGATGAGGAAGATGATAATGGCTGATATAATTGACGGTAAAAAAATTTCGGCACGTGTTAAGGAAAAGATAAAGGCTGAAGTTTCTGCTTTAAAGGATAAAAATATCGAAGCAGGGCTTGCTGTTGTAATTGTTGGGGATAACCCTGCGTCAAGAGTATATGTCAACGCCAAGAAAAAAGCGTGTGCTGAGGTAGGGATAAATTCCTACGAGTATGCTTTGCCTGAGGATACTACTCAGCAGGAGCTACTTGATTTGGTTAATATACTTAATTCTGATGATAAGGTTGATGGCATACTTGTTCAGATGCCTCTTCCTAAGCATATTAATGAAAATGATATTATAAATTCAATTATCCCAAACAAAGATGTAGATGCTTTTCATCCTGTTAATGTGGGTAAAATAATGATAGGCGATTATAGCTTTTTGCCTTGCACCCCTGCTGGTGTTATGGAGCTTATCAAAAGCACTGGAATAAGCATTAAAGGTAAAGATTGTGTTGTTATTGGAAGAAGCAACATTGTAGGGAAGCCAATGTCAATGCTGCTTTTGCACGAAAGCGGTACTGTAACAATATGCCATTCAAAAACCAAAGATTTAAAGGAAAAATGTAAAAGTGCTGATATTCTTGTTGCTGCTGTCGGTGTTGCAAACCTGATAACAGCAGATATGGTTAAAGAGGGTGCTGTTGTAATTGATGTTGGAATGAACAGGCTTGCAGACGGTAAGCTTTGTGGTGATGTTGATTTTGAAAATGTCAGCAAGGTTGCAGGATATATAACACCTGTTCCTGGTGGAGTTGGCCCTATGACAATAGCAATGCTATTGGAGAATACTTTAACTTCTGCAAAAATTAAAAATATAATTAAATAACAAAAATTACTTTACAAATTATAATATGTATGGTATTATAATAAAGTTATGCCACGCACATGGCTTTTGGACTAAGCCTTTTATTCAAAGGAGTCAACCTACCATCTGCTATGACGAGGGCAAATATTATAAAGAGGTGTATTTATGCTATTAAAAGAAGAAAAAACAGCAGTTATTGAAGCTAATGCAACACACGAGGGTGACACTGGTTCTCCTGAGGTTCAAATCGCTATTCTTACAAAAAGAATCAACGATTTAACTGACCATCTTAAAACTCATAAAAAGGACCATCATTCAAGAAGAGGCCTTTTAAAAATGGTTGGGCACAGGCGTAACCTTTTGAATTACCTTATGAAGAAGGACATCAACAGATATCGTGCTGTAATTGAAAAGCTTGGTTTACGTAAGTAATTATGTTAAAGAGGCAGTCAAGGTCTTTCAACGGCCTTTTCTGCCTTTTGGCATATTTTATTTAGATTAATTTTTGGTAGTAGTTTTTTTTAGCATTAAATCGTATATCCTAATAGGGTACAGGATTTATTGCTAAAGCTGCTACCGAGCACAAAAAAATATTTGGAGGTTATTTATGTTAACAAATTCAAAAACATTTAAAACGACTTTTGCAGGTAGAGAGCTTATTGTTGAAACTGGGAAAACCTGTGAGCTTTCAAACGGTTCATGCTGGGTGAGATACGGCGAAACTGTTGTAATGGCTAATGTTACTGCAAGCGCAAAGCCACGTGAGGGTATTGACTTCTTCCCGTTATCTGTTGATTATGAAGAAAGATTATATTCTGTTGGAAAAATACCAGGCTCATTTTTAAAAAGAGAGGGCAAGCCGACTGAAAAAGCAATATTGACTTCGAGAGTTGTAGACCGCCCTATTCGCCCGCTATTCCCTAAGGATATGAGAAACGATGTATCTGTTGTAATGACAGTTATGGCTGTTGACCCAGACAATTCACCTGAAATTGTTGGAATGATTGCTGCTTCTATTGCAATTTCAATTTCAGATATTCCTTTTAATGGTCCTATCGGTGGTATTAGTGTAGGGCTTGTTGATGGTGAAATAGTTCTGAACCCAACACTTGCTCAAAGAGGGAAAAATGACCTTAATCTGACCATTGCTGCTTCTATGGATAAAATAGTAATGATAGAAGCAGGTGCTAATGAAGTTCCTGATGATATCATGCTTGAAGCTATCGAAAAGGGCCACGAAGAAATCAAGAAAATTGTTTCATTCATCAGTGATATCCAAAAGGAAATCGGAAAGCCAAAGTTTGAATTTGAATCACAGGAAGTTGATGAAGAGCTTTTTAATGCAATATATAATTTTGCTGTTAATGATGTTAAGCATGCTTTGGATACTGATGATAAAAATGTTCGTGAAGCTCGCTTACAGCCTGTAAAGGATGCAATTCATGCAAAATTTGATGAAGAATATCCTGAAAAAATCAGCATGATAGATGAATGTATATATAAGCTGCAAAAGAAGATTGTAAGACGTTGGCTTTTGGATGAAGGCAAGCGTGTTGACGGCAGAAAGCTTGATGAAATCAGGCCTCTGGCATCTGAGGTTGGCTTGTTGCCAAGAGTTCATGGCTCTGGCCTTTTCACAAGGGGGCAAACACAGGTGCTTACAATTGCAACACTTGGCCCAGTTAGTGACGCTCAGAGGATTGATGGACTTGATGAAGAAGATACAAAGAGATATATGCATCACTATAACTTTCCATCATATTCAGTTGGTGAAACAAAGCCTTCAAGGGGGCCTGGACGTCGTGAAATAGGGCATGGTGCATTGGCAGAAAGAGCACTTGAACCTGTTATCCCAAGCGTAGAAGAATTCCCATATGCTATCAGGCTTGTTTCTGAGGTTTTGTCGTCAAATGGTTCTACCTCACAAGGCTCGATTTGTGGTTCAACACTTGCTCTGATGGATGCTGGTGTTCCTATCAAAGCGCCTGTTGCTGGTATTTCTTGTGGTCTGATTACTGAGGATGACCGCTGGATGACAATGCTTGATATTCAGGGACTTGAAGATTTCTTTGGCGATATGGACTTTAAGGTTGGCGGTACACACAACGGAATTACTGCTATTCAGGTGGATATAAAGGTTGACGGACTAACAATGGAGATTATCAAAGAAGCATTCGAAACTACAAGAAAAGCTCGTCTGCATATTCTTGATGACGTAATGCTAAAAGCGATTGACAAGCCAAGAACTTCTGTTGGAAAATACGCACCTAAAATGTTGCAGACTAAGGTTCCTGTTGACAAAATTCGTGAGGTTATCGGCCAGGGCGGAAAAGTAATTCAAAAGATTTCTGCTGATTGTGAAGTTAAGATAGACATCAGTGATGACGGTAATGTCTTTATCTCAGGTGTGGATATTGAAAAAGCACAACAGGCTCTTCAAATTGTAAATACAATAGCAAATGACCCTGAGGTCGGTTCAATTTATAAAGGTAAAGTAGTAAGAATAATGAACTTTGGAGCATTTGTTGAAATTGCACCAGGAAAAGACGGACTTGTTCATATTTCTAAACTTGATAAGGCAAGGGTTGAAAAGGTAGAAGATGTTGTTTCTGTCGGTGATATTGTAATTGTTAAAGTAATGGAAATTGACAGCCAGGGAAGAATAAATCTTTCAAGAAAAGATGCAATAGCTGAACTTGAAGCTAAAAATCAATAAAAAATTTAAAGTGCTCTTTTAAGGGCACTTTTTTTCTTGAATATTTTAAGTTTTTAATGTAAAATAGGTTATAAATTAAAATATTAAAGCAAATAACTCACATTTTATAATTTCTGTCATAAATTATAATAACAATAATTTATGAGGGGGATTTGTATGCAAGAGTTAATTTACTGTCTGGTAATTGTGTTGACGGTTTTAGCAATAATCTGCATAGTCAAAATGCTTATAAATACTTTTTTGTATAAAAAAGGTCAACTATTATGCGTTTTTACTATTATTCCTGTTACCGAAAATAAAAAGGATATTGAGTATACTGTTAGAAGCTTGCTATGGGAAAAAAGATGGGATGAAAAAACCGAGCAATTTATAATTCTTGTTATTATAAATTGTGATAACGAAACTATTCAGATTTGTAAAAAGCTTTGTGAGGAATATGAACCTGTCTGCATGTGCCGGCCTGAACAGCTTGAAGATATTATTAAAAATCCGCAAAAAGCAATTAAATGTTTATATGTTTAAAAAGGAATGAAACTAATGCAGGAAAAACAACTTTGCCATCTAGAAGGCAGCGTTGATTCGGTTATTTATAAAAATGATGTTAATGGCTTTGCTGTCTTTTCCCTTGAAACGCAGGGAGAGCCAATAACAGTTGTGGGTGAAATCGGCGATATCGATGAGGGAGAAGAGCTCCGCTTGACGGGGGAATACATAAA
>QKDG01000057.1 GCA_003246805.1 Clostridia bacterium
AAAAAAATCATAGTTTTTTGACATTCTGAAGTGTCAGTCTTTTTAAGATTGGCACTATTTTTAATCAATTTTACCCGAATTATGCCGATATATAATAATAAATACTTAAAATTAAAGCATAAAATATATTTTTATAAGTTTTACCCCATAAAAACAGCAAATAAGCACGAATAATATAACAAAGAATAATTATTCTATCAAGCTGCAAATGTGGCAGGTTTATCTTAAAATTCAAGGAATAGAGGTGACAGGAATGCAGACCAATCTGGCAGAAAATTATTCTTCCTGCGCAGAGGAAATAATTGAACGGCTAAGAAATGGTGAGGAGCATCTTCGTGGCTATCTGATTGAGAGCTATTATGGCTTCATAATGTCAGCCGTTTCAAAGACGACCGGGAAAAACCAAAAGTACACCGATGAATTCAGCATAGCTTTACAAGCATTCAATGAGGCGATTGATTGCTATGATTCAAAGCACAATGTGAGCTTTGTTAGCTTTTCTTCAACCGTAATCAATCGCCGTCTGATTGATTACATAAGAAAAAACAGCAAGTATAATTCTGAGTATCCTTTTACCTATTTTGAAGTAAATGAAAATCAGGATTATGTTGAGTCTCTCAGTGTGCAGCAGCCCTCTGTATTTACACAAAAAGTAGAGATAGAGGAAGAAATAGAACAGTTTAAGAAAAACCTTGCGTCTTATTCAATCACACTGGATGACCTTATCAGGAAAGCCCCAAAGCATATTGATACAAAAATCATGTGTATCTCTATTGCAAAAAAGCTGGTTGAAAGTGATGACCTTGCCCAAAAGCTAGAGAGGACAAAAAGGCTTCCTATTTCCGAAATACTGTCAGTTTTTAACTTAAACAGAAAAACCTTAGATAATCAAAGGAAGTTTATAATAGCACTATATCTGATTTTGAAAAGCGATATGGATATTATTAAAGGATATATAAGCTTCTTAACGAAAGGGGTGTAGTTTTTATGGTTCATATTGGAACTGTTCTTGAAATAGATAACAACAAAACTTATGTTTTTACTATGGATTGTGGGCTGACTACTATAAGAACAAAAAAGGACTATTTTGTAGGCAAACAAATAACCTTTACAAAAAGGGATATGCATTTTAACCTTATTCAGCACAAAGCTACAATCATAAAATCATTTATTTCTATTGCTGCTGTTTTGGCAATAGTGTTTACAACAGTTTTGGTAAAACCACTGTTTGAGCCAAAGCTGATTATTGATGCAAAAGCAGTTGCTGTCTTGTCGGTTGATATAAACCCAAGTATTGAAATTGATGTAAACAAGGATAACCTTATAGTCAGCGCAAAATCAATAAACGAAGACGGGCAGAAGGTCCTTGATGCAATAGATTTAACAGGCATGACAATAAAGGACGGCGTTAAAAAAATTGTTGAAACAGCAAAGGCTATGGGATATATAACAGATGATAAAAAAATCGTTCTTGTTTCTGCCGCAATTGGAGCAGAATCTACCGATGTTTCGGATGAATATGCCGACCAATTAAAGGGCATTCTTTCTTCACTAGAAGAAAGTGAAGAAGAAACAAATGTGTTGACGGTGTTTATAGAAGACCCTGATATCATACAATCAGCAATTGCAAACAACTTATCAATAGGCAGAGAGTTTTTGTATAAATATGCTGTCATTAACAACGGTGATATTACCGCAGATGATGTAAGAAAAGGAACTCTTGTAGATTTGCTCGAAAAACTAAACGCTTTAGAACAGAACGGTGAGCTTGATGATGAACTAAAAAGCCAGGCAGTTGAAAGCAAAGCCAGTATTTTCCCTGATAGCTTTAATGCAAATGTTCAGGCAAAAGCTGTCACTGGCGGAGTAGAACTTAAATGGTCAAAATCACCTGTAAGTGAGAAGTTTGATTTTTATAAAATAGTTGCATCAAAATCCAATCAAAGCCCGTCTTATCCGCAAGATGGCTATGCATTAGCTGTTACCGATATTTCATCAACATCAGCGGTAATAAATTTAAATTCAGCTTATTATAATGGCGATGTGGGCGGCAAGCTTTTGCCTGGCGAAACCTATTACTTCAGTGTTTCTTATGTAATAAACGGGAATGTTTATAAATCTAATGCTGTCAAGGTTGCAATGCCAAAAGCTCAAGCTGTTACGACTACTGCAGAAACAACAAAAACAACAACGACAATAACGACAACGACAGAACCTGCCCAGACAACCACTCCACCACCGACAAATTCGTTCAGCCCTCAAATGCAGCTTAACACAACTAATGATAAGCTGAATTTTGTATGGAATCCGGTTTCAGATGCTGTAACATATAATGGCAAGGCATATTCAGGCTTTAAATATTATAAAATTGTTGCCTCAAAATCAAAAAACAATCCTATTTATCCGACAGATGGCTATGCTGCTTATTATTCAAATATTAACACTAAGTCAGCAACGCTTAATCCAAACTGTTCATACAACAACGGCGATGTTGGTGGAATGCTAAAAGCAGGGGAGACATATTATTTCACTATTACATACTGCTTTAAAAATGGCGGAAATTTCATTTCAAATTCAGTTAGTATTAAAGTGCCAGGAACACCACCTGCTACAACTACTGTTGCTGAAATTGCAGAACTTAATCCAACTCTTGCAATCACTGCAATTAATGGCGGAATGAATTTTTCATGGACAAAAGCAAGTGCACAGGTTAAATATAATGGCGAAGTTTATACAGGCTTTTGGGGATATAAAATTGTTGCCTCAATAGTTGACCCATCTTCGCCTACAACACCAACATATCCTGAAAACGGCTACGCTCAGTATATTACGGGGATAGACAATAACTCAGCAAATGTTATGTCAAATTCG
>QKDG01000182.1 GCA_003246805.1 Clostridia bacterium
GATTCGCTGTATTGCTGCATAAAATCTTTTACGGCATCAGGATTATTCTCAACAAATTCTTTTCTTGCAACAACAACGCCAGTAATCAGTGTGCTCTTATTGTCTGAATTCTTCTGTGCGTCGTCCCATTCCTTTGTCATATCAATAGCTATACGGATATTTTCGTTTTTTGCCTGTGCTGTTGCTACAAAAGGCTGTGGCAGCATTGCTATGCCGTTTTCTGTTGTTGTCAAAGCCGCAACACATTCTGAATGCTCAGCTTTATACTCAACAGTTACATCCTTTTCAGGGTCAATTCCGTTTAATTTCAACATATAGTTTAGTGAATACTCAGGTGATGCACCCTTTCCGCTTGCGTAAATGGTTTTCCCTTTTAAATCGTCAACACTGTTAATTGTATTGCCATTTTCAACAATATAAATAACGCCAAGTGTGTTGATTGCAAGAACTTGAATCTGGCCACTTGTATTATTATATAAAACTGATGCCAGGTTTGCCGGAACAGCCGCTATATCAAATTCGCCCTGGATAAGCTTTGGTGTTATTTCATCAGGCGAACCAACTATTGAGAACGTATAGCTGTTGTTCCCTGTGTTGTTTTCAGCAGAATTCTCCATCAGATTAACCATTCCCATAGCAGTAGGGCCTTTTAATGCTGCTACATTAACACTGACAGGCTCTTTTGCTATTGAGCTTAAAGCTTCTGACGAATTATTGTTATCACTGCAACCTGCCATCAATGATAGTCCCATAAGAGCTACCATTATCAAAGAAACTATTTTCTTCATTTTTAAACCTCTCTCAAAAACACTTAGATTACTAAGCAATAAAATATTTTTTGCAGATTAATTCAATTAATCTTACATTAATATATTATACCACTAATTCTATTTTTTGCAATAGATATTATATAAATTCTATCGATTTTATATGGTTTAAATCGTATATGATGCAATTTTAAGGCTTTTCAATTATCTCAGCCATTGTAAATTATTCATTTTAATCAGCCGATATAACATTTTTATTAAGCTTGATGATGTGAAAATATTTACAATTCTGATAGCGTATGTTAGAATTTATATTGACTTCATTAAAAGGAGAATAATATGTCAAAAATTCTGATAGTTGAAGATGATAAAAGCATAATAAAAAACCTTACTGATTTTTTAAAGTTTGAGGGCTACGAGATTGATTGTGCCTCGGGGCAAGCTCAGGCTATTCAAATGATAAGCCACACTGCCTATAATCTTATCCTGCTCGATATTTCACTTGCCGACGGCAATGGTTTTTCTGTTTGCTCTTATATAAAATCAAATACACAAGTTCCTGTTGTTTTTCTCACTGCCTCGGGCGATGAATACAGTGTGGTAGCAGGGCTTGATATGGGTGCTGATGACTATATCAGCAAGCCTTTTCGCCCCCGTGAGCTTTTATCTAGAATAAAAAATATATTAAGGCGCAATTCAAATAAAAATACGATTATTGAAATAAATAATATTATTGTTGACACTGTAAAAGGTTCTGCGACTAAAAATGGTGCTGACTTGTTTTTGTCAGCGCTTGAATACAAGCTATTACTTGTTTTCCTTAATAATAAGGGTATTGTTTTGTCACGAAACAAGCTTTTAGAGGAAATCTGGGATGTTGCCGGCGAGTTTGTAAATGATAATACGCTTACTGTATACATAAAAAGGTTGCGTGAGAAAATAGAAGACGACCCACAAAATCCTGAAATAATTAAAACAATTCGTGGTCTTGGCTATAAGGTTGGTGACTAATGAGTTTTTTAAGGGTTAAAGGAATAACGTTAAGCATTTTTTTGCATATTTTTGTATCAATAATTGCAGCTGTTATTGGGTTTTCGTTTGGTTTTAAAAGCGGTGTGCTTTCGGTTTTAATATGCCTTGCATTGACAGTTATAAGTCTTACTTCTCTTTTTGTTAGAAAAAAAACAATTATCAAGCTTTGCAATGAGATTGACAACATTTTAATCGGCAAGCATAACATTAATCTTTCTGATTATTCTGAAGGGGAGTTTTCAGTCCTCACAAACATTGTAACTAAAATAACAATGCAGATGCGTGAGCATTCAGAATTACTGAAAAAGGATAAAATAGCCCTCTCAAATTCTATTGCAGATATTTCTCATCAGATAAAAACCCCGCTGACATCAATTAATCTTATTATTACCCTTTTGTCAAAAAGGGAATTAGATGATGAAAAACGCAAGGACCTTAACAACGAGCTTTCAAAGCTTTTACTCAGAATAGAGTGGTTGATTTCCTCTTTACTGAAAATTTCAAAACTTGATGCGCATATCGTCGACTTTAAAAAAGAAGATACCAATCTTGCTGAATTAATCAGAAAAGCACAGCAACCAATTTCTATCCCTATGGAGCTTCGTGGGCAACACTTTATTGTCATTAGCCCAGATGATATTTATTTTAAAGGCGATTTTGAGTGGACTGCTGAGGCTATTGGTAATATATTCAAGAACTGTATGGAGCATACCTCACATGGCGGATATATAACTGTTACAGCACGGCAGAATACTATTTTTACTGAAATAGTCATTTCTGACAATGGTTCAGGAATAAGCAAAAAGGATTTGCCCCACCTGTTTGAACGCTTTTATAAAGGGGAAAATGCTGATACCCAAAGCATAGGGATAGGGCTTGCATTATCAAAGGTTATTATTACAAGCCAAAACGGTACTATTAAAGCAGAAAACAATGCTGACGGCGGCGCTAAATTTACTATAAAATTCTATAAAGAAAATTATAAAGCATAGCATTAGTCAGAAATTTTCGTATAGAACCCCTCCCTGAGCTTCCTGTTTATTCACAAAATTTTCATACAAATTTT
>QKDG01000036.1 GCA_003246805.1 Clostridia bacterium
CGATTAGTGATTCAAGGCGGAATTACAGTAAACGACGATAAGGTAGAATCACCAGCCTTTTCTCTTTCAAAAGATGATTTTGCAGATGGTTACATTGTTGTAAAAAAGGGCAAAAAAATATTCCATAAAATTATTATAGAATAAAAAAGACAGCGCTTAATCAGCACTACCTTAAAGTATTTAAAGACGTTGTTATTGTGGCGATGGGGTTCGGGTGCGACCGCAAAGCCCCGTGAATTCGTCAGCTAATTTAAAATTTAAATCTATTAAAAGGTCTTTTTATCTGTCTGAGGTAGTGCTGTTTTCAGCACTACCTATTTATTTTGCGTAGCTTTAATACGCCTGATATCCTTGCCTAAAAAAATCATCCAGGTGAACATCCCCGTTAAGCGTGAGATTATTCTGTCATCATATCTTTTCTGCAATTCATCAAGAGAAAGATTTGAGCTTATAATTGTCGGCACTCCCTTATTTAGCCTTGTATTGATTATATTATATAGCGCTGAGGTATAAAAAGGTGAGCAGAATTCCGAGCCTAAATCATCAAGAATCACTAAGTCAGCACATAACAGTGTTTGCAGTGTATCTGTATTGAGAGAACGGCCAAAATGCTCGTTTTCAATTGCTCTTAAATAATTCTGAATAGAATCAAATGCAACATTATAGCCTTTTTGCAGTAGCTCCTTTGCAATTGCTGAGGTTAAAAAGGTCTTACCAAGGCCTGTTTTCCCGCTGAAAAAAAGGCTTGCCGAATTATTGGGGAAGTACTTGACATATTCCTTACAGGCATTAAGATTTGTTGCCATTTTAAGCTTAGGGCTAATTCCTGTTGTTTTGTCTATTTCATCCGGATAATAATCAAGATTAAAATCTTTAAAATCAGCAAGCTTGATGTTGCTGTTTTTGTTTATATCCATCACGGAATACGCTTTTAAAAGCTCATTAAAGCAATCGCATCTTATGCCATTCACATATCCTGTATCATTGCATTTTTTGCAGGAATAATTTATTCACCATATCCAAAGTCATCTAACAAAACTCTGATAAGCTGTTGCCCCTTGATATTTTCTTCTTTAATTTTTTCTAATGCTGAGGTTATGTCAACGCTTTTATTCATAATAATCTTAGAAATTTCAATGCTTGTATTTATAAGACGGCGGTTAACTTCGGCAATTTCAGGAGCATTGTCTTCAATGATTTTTTGCCGTTTTTCAAAATCTGCCAAGGCCCTTACATGCCTTCTTCCTATTTCGTTTTCAGCCTTGCTAAAAACTTCCTTGCTATAAATCATCTTTTACTCTCCTTTAAAATCAGGTGTGCTGTTTAATGCAAGCTGATAAAAGTCATCAAGATTATATGATGGAGAATCCTTTTGCTCTTTTGTTTTTTTATTTTTCTCATCATTTTTGCTTACATCCTGCTTTGTATAATAACCATTTTCAGCCCAGTTAGTTAAGATTTTATTTATATAAGGGAATGAAAGCTTGTTGGTTTGGTCAACACATTTTTCATATGCAAGCATAATCATTTCAATGTTAAACCCAAGAGAAGTCCAGTTATTGATAAAATCCCTCTGTTTTTGTGTAAGGCTGTTTTCAAGCCCGAAAGCATAATGAATTTTATTTTCCACGGTATTGTTGTCAATCAGCCGTATGATTTCCTTTTCGACTGACTCATGAGTGACAATATTATTCTCAAACCATGATTTTGCAATAGCTTCAACATAACCGATGTTTGTCTTGCCAATTTGCTCGCAGTATTCATAAAGCATAAGAATTATACCGACAGAAAACCCATAATATTCATAAAGATTAATCAAAGCGCTTTGTTCTGTATGATTGATTGGTCTTTTTAATACGGTCTGAATATTATCCATCATGAATTGAAGTTCATTATCGCAGGAAACCTTTTTTTCAATATCTCTTGGTGTGTATCTTATATGAGCTTTTGTTGCAAGTGTGTTCTTAGCCGGATTTTCTGACGAAATAACAGATTTAAGTTCATTAGTATCAGTAGTTTTAGCTTCAATATATTCTACATTTAAAGTTGCAGTATCAATATGTATTATTTTTTCCTGTATCCAGAACTCAACAGCGTCTTCTACCTTGCTGTTTTCAAGCCCGCATTGCCTTGCAATATTTTCAGATACAATGGTATCTTCATCACAAGATAAAATGCAAAGAAGCACTTTTAAAAAATCACCGCTCGCAAGCTTGATTTTTTCATTGACAACTTTATAGGGGACGAAAAAAATACTCCCCCGGTTTTTTATATTTATTCTATATTCCATACGAACCTCACTGTATTTAGTAAGAAATATTATAACATAACATTATAAATATTTCATCAAATTTGATACATTAAAATAGACAAAAATAATAAGCTCCTTTATGGTAAATTGACAACCACAGGAGCTATTAAGGGGATTTTAAAAATTTAAATTATTCTGAAATTTCTTCCAATGCCTTTGCAAGCTGGTCAGGGCAGGATGTATTCCTGTGCTCGCATTTTACGCCTTTAAGGCGTTTTATAACATCTTCAGTCTTCATTCCTTTAACAAGCATTGATATACCATTTCCATTGCCGTTGCAGCCACCAATGAACTTCACATCTTTAATAATTCCATCTTCAACATCTAGGGTAATTTGCCTTGCACAAACCCCACTTGTTTTATAAATAAACTCCATAAATTCTCCTTGGTTAAAACGCTAAATTCTTGCAAGCTTTGATTCTCTTGCGGCAGCAGCAACAGCTTGTGCAACAGCAACAGGAACACTTTTGTCAAAAGCGTTGGGAAGAATAAACTCAGTTGAAAGCATTTCATCACTAACACTTCCAGCAATAGCCTTTGCGGCAGCAAGCTTCATATTTTCGTCGATATCCTTTGCTCTTACAGCAAGTGCGCCCTTGAATATCCCAGGGAAGGCAACAACGTTGTTAATCTGATTAGGAAAGTCGCTTCGTCCTGTTCCAACAATAAAAGCGCCTGCTTCAATAGCTTTATCGGGCATAATTTCAGGCACAGGATTTGCCATAGCAAATATAATCGGTTTATCGCCCATTGATTTTATCATTTCAGCACTTAGAAGATTTGGCTTTGATACCCCGATAAAAACATCTGAATTTATTACTGCCTCTGCAAGCAAGCCTTTTTTATGATTTTTATTTGTTATCTTTGAAATTTCAGTATGTGATGAATTAAGGTTATCATCACCTTTACAGATTATTCCGTTTAAATCAACCATAATAATATTGCCGACATTAAGCGAAATAAGCAGCTTTGCAATAGCTATACCGGCAGCACCTGCACCATTGATAACAATTTCAATATCTTCAAGCCTTTTTTGTGCAAGCTTGCATGCGTTCATCAAAGCAGCAGCAACAACAATAGCTGTTCCATGCTGGTCATCATGAAATACAGGAATATCAAGCTTTTCTTTCAGCTTGCTTTCTATTTCAAAGCAACGTGGGGCAGCAATATCTTCAAGATTAATACCACCAAAGCTGAGTGAAATTAATTCTATTGTCTTCACAATTTCATCTGTGTCCTTTGTATTTATGCAGATAGGGAATGCATCAACATCAGCAAATTCCTTGAATAATGCACATTTACCCTCCATCACAGGCATACCAGCAAGAGGCCCAATATCACCAAGGCCTAAAACAGCAGTACCATCTGTTATTACAGCTACCATGTTTGAACGCCTTGTAAGCTCATATGAAAGCTCAGGATTCTTTTGAATTTCAAGGCATGGCTGAGCAACTCCTGGAGTATAAGCAAGAGATAATGACTCTCTGTTATCTATTTTAACTTTTGAAACTACCTCGATTTTTCCGTTCCATTCCTTATGTTTTTCGAGAGAAGATTGCATAATATCCATAAACATTCCATTCTTCGTTGCCGAAACGACCAAATTAATACCAAACGGCATACTATTAGGCATTATTTTTTATTTTTTTTAAATATCTTATCAAGATTTTCTTTGTCAGTTGTATTCATACCAATATATGTAGGCTTTTCATTATATAAGCCGTGAAAATCAGAGCCACCTGTAACAATGAGATTATATTTTTCGCAAAGTTCAAGGAGCTTTTTCTGCTGCTCTTGATTTGCTGAATAATGATAAACCTCAACCCCATCAAGCTTTTCTTTTTGTGCTAGCTCTTCGAGAAGCTCAATGTTATTGTACTGAACAGGATGTGCAAGAACTGCCACACCTTTTGCTGAGTGAATTAAATCAATAACAAAATTAACATCAGGATATTCACGTTCAACAATGCAGGTACCGTTTAATATATTAAATAACTCATCGTTAAGCTCACCATAAAACTCATTTGTATAACCATAATCTATAAGTGCGCGCATAATATGCTGTTTAAAAATGCTTTTGCTCCCTGATGAATGCTTCAAGACACTTTCAGCTGTTATTGGATAAAGCTTCATTACCTTTTCTATCATTTCAAGCGAACAGGATTTTCTTATCGCACAGGATTTTAGGCAAAGGCCTTCAAGCCTGTCTGGCTTCTGTGGTGAATAACATAGAATATGTACCTTTGAATTTCTGGCTTTATCCCACGCCGATAGCTCTACCCCTGGAATAATATGCACACCGTATCGTTCACCAAGCACAACGGCCCTTGATGTTGATGAAAGCGTGTCGTGGTCAGTTATCGAAATAAAATCAATACCAGTTCTTTTTGCCTGAATGATAATATCTTCAATACCCAGAGAACCATCTGATAATTTTGTGTGACAATGTAAATCGCCCTTCATTTTCAAAGCCTCCCAACCAATATATTATAGCAAAAGACACTTAACATTTTCATTATACTACAAAAATATACCCGAGTGCAACTTTTTTTGTAAAAATATACATTAATACTACTGGTTATCTTTAAAAAACAGGTTTTTAAACCAGATTTCCTTTGCCTCAAAGCTTTTGTTGTTCAGATAATTCAGTATACCGGCATCTGTTTTAAATCTGAAAGTCAGTTTATATGAATACAGTGCCTGTGTTTTTATTTTGTATTCACGGTTAGTCTTATTGCTTCCATATTTACCGTCACCCAGCAATGGGCAGCCTATATGTGCCATGTGAGCACGTATCTGATGAGTTCTGCCTGTGATAAGGTCAATTTCCAGCAAAGAAAGATTGCCTTTTGTTTTTAACACCTTATATTTAGTTATAATTGTTTTATTATCAGCTACCTTTTTGTCAGAAATAAAAACTTGATTCTGGCCTTCATCCTTTTTAAGAAAAGCAGTGATTGTATCTTCTTTTTTGGGGGGGAGCCCCACAGCAATACAAAGATATAGCTTTTCAAGCTCCCTGTCCTTGATTTTTTGATTAAGTATCCTCAGGCTTTCGGCATTTTTTGCACAGATAATAATACCGCCAGTATTTCTGTCAAGCCTGTTGCAAAGTGAAGGAACAAACGAAGCCTCATTTTCAGGATTATATTCACCTTTGTTATATAGATAATGCAGAGCCCTGTTAATAAGCGTATCAATTGTATTTTCATCATCCTCATGAACAACAAGGCCATTTTTTTTATCAATAATCAATATATTCCTATCTTCAAATATAACGTTGATATCAGCAGGAACAGATAAGAAATTATATGCAACAGAATCTTCAAAAAATTCATCATTGATATATAGTGTGAGCAAATCCCCTTCAACAAGCTTCGTCGAAATCTCACATTTTTTATTGTTAAGCTTAATTCGTTTTGTTCTTAAATACTTGTACATCAATGACATAGGGAGTTTTTTTACGGCTTTTGATAAAAACTTATCAACACGCTGGCCTGCGTCATTTGAATTTATTAAAAATTCCTTCATTTTAACCTCTTTATTAATAATAATTATAAATTGATATTATTATAACATAAAATTATTAAAAATACATCTTTTCAAACGCTATTAAATGTATTATAATAAGAATAAATGTTCTTATAAATAAAATATGACGAGAGTTGGATTAAATACTATGAAAAATATTCACGAAGGTCATCGAAAAAGATTAAAGCAATTATTTTTGGAAAATGGTTTAAGCACATTTGCAAATCACACGATTCTTGAATTATTACTGTTTTATGCTGTTCCCAGGCAGGATACAAATGAAATAGCCCATGAACTATTGAATGAGTACAAGACAGTTTCAGGGGTATTCAACGCCCCTTTTGAGGAACTGGTAAATTTTAAAGGCTTGGGAGAAAATGGTGCAACACTGATAAAGCTAATCCCACAGCTTTTAAGCGTTTATACGATTAGCTCAAATGCCAATAGCCCGATGGATAATGTAAAGATTGTCTGCGAGTATTTTCAGGGCTGTTTTATTGGTGTAAAAACTGAGCAGCTTAGGGTATGCTGCCTTGATGATAATCTGAATATAATTTCTTGCTCAGTTGTGCAGGATGGTGGGGTTAATGCTGTTCCCATAAATGTTCGCAAGATTGTTGAGAATACCTATCGCTCAAATTGTTCCCTTATTATTATTGCACATAATCATCCTAACGGAACAGCAATGCCATCAGATGCTGATATTATGGCTACCAGGCAGCTTTTAAATATATTGCAATCAGTTGGAATAAAGCTACTTGACCATATTGTTGTTGGGCGGGATGGTGTTGTTTCAATGAAAAATACCGGGTATTTTAATATCTATGAATAAAGAAAGGTAAGATAAATGGATAGATTTCAGTTGGTATCAGAATACAAGCCGTCAGGTGACCAGCCAAAGGCAATAGAGGAGCTTGTAGATGGCTTGAATTCAGGTATTAAAGAGCAGACATTGCTTGGTGTAACAGGCTCAGGCAAAACATTTACCATGGCGAATGTAATAGAGAGGGTAAACAGGCCTACTCTTGTTCTTGCACACAACAAAATACTTGCGGCTCAGCTTTGCAGCGAGTTCAAGGAGTTTTTCCCCAACAATGCGGTTGAATATTTCGTTTCTTATTATGATTATTATCAGCCAGAGGCGTATATTCCAAGCACTGATGTTTATATAGAAAAAGACAGCTCAATAAATGATGAAATTGATAAGCTCAGGCATTCAGCAACAGCTTCATTGTCGGAGCGACGTGACGTTATTATAGTAGCGAGCGTTTCTTGTATATATTCACTTGGTGACCCAGATGATTATCGTTCGATGACACTTTCTTTAAGAAAAGGTTTGGAGAAACAACGTGATTTAGTTTTAGCCCGCCTTGTTGAAATGCAGTATGAACGAAATGATATCAATTTCGTCCGTAATAAATTTCGGGTTCGCGGGGATGTGGTCGAGATTTTCCCGTCAGATTCCACCGATACCGCCATAAGAGTTGAATTTTTTGGAGACGAGATTGACAGAATAAGTGAGATAAACGTTTTAACAGGTGAAATTAAAGCTAATCTGAGCCATGTTATGATTTTTCCGGCATCGCATTATATTATTGCCAAGGAAAAGCTAAGGCTTTCTATTCAGGATATTGAAGCAGAGCTTGAAGAACGGGTGAAGTATTTTAAAGAAAATGATATGCTTATTGAGGCACAGAGAATTGCTCAAAGGACAAATTATGATATTGAATTACTTCAAGAAATAGGGTTCTGCAAGGGGATAGAAAATTATTCAAGGATTTTATCAAGAAGAAAACCAGGCAGTATCCCGTATACTTTGTTTGACCATTTCCCCGATGATTTTCTGCTGATAGTTGATGAATCACATGTCAGCCTGCCACAGGTAAGGGGAATGTTCGCAGGTGACAGGGCACGAAAAAAGACATTGATTGACTTCGGATTCAGGCTCCCTTCTGCTTATGACAATCGCCCTTTGATGTTTGATGAGTTCTATTCAAAGATTAACCAGGCAGTTTTTGTTAGTGCAACACCAGGTGTTATAGAAAAGGAAAAATCATCAAAAATTGTGGAGCAGGTTATTCGCCCGACAGGCCTTGTCGACCCTGTTATTGAAGTAAAACCGACAACAGGGCAAATTGAGGATTTAGTCTTCCAGATAAATAGTATTGTTGCAAAGGGTGAGAGAATTTTAGTAACTACCCTCACTAAAAAAATGGCAGAAAACTTAACGGGCTATCTTGAAAATCTCGAAATTAAAGTAAGATATATGCACCACGACATTGATTCAATAGAACGTATGGAGATTATCAGGGATTTAAGGCTGGGAGTTTTTGATGTTCTTGTTGGTATCAACTTGCTGCGTGAGGGGCTTGATTTGCCTGAGGTTTCACTTGTTGCAATTCTTGATGCGGATAAGGAGGGCTTTTTGAGAAGTGAGTCCGCTCTGATACAGACAATAGGGCGTGCTGCAAGGAATTCACAGGGCAGGGTAATAATGTATGCTGATGTGGTAACACGTTCAATGGAAAATGCTATTACTGAAACTGAACGAAGACGTAAGCTTCAGGTTGAATATAATGAAAAGCATGGAATTATCCCTAAAACTATCAAAAAGAATGTTAGAGCAGTTCTAGAAATTTCAACAAAAGAGGAAGTTCGGAGCAATACGTCAAAATCCAAAAAGCTTTCACATAAGGATAAGCAGCAACTTATTGAAAAGCTTACTGTTGAAATGAAGAACGCAGCGAAATTGCTTGAATTTGAACATGCTGCATTTTTAAGGGATAAAATTGAAGAGCTTAAAAGCGAAAAATAAATAACAAAGTCAACAATCAACAAGTACAGGAGAAAAAATATGGCACATGATAAAATTATAGTAAAAGGCGCAAGGGAGCATAATCTAAAAAACATTGACATTACCATACCAAGAGACAAGCTTATAGTAATGACGGGGCTTTCAGGCTCGGGAAAATCCTCGCTTGCTTTTGATACTATTTATGCTGATGGGCAGAGAAGATATGTTGAAAGCTTATCCTCATACGCCAGGCAGTTTTTAGGGCAGATGGAGAAGCCTGATGTTGACAGTATTGAGGGGCTTTCACCAGCAATTTCAATCGACCAGAAGACAACATCAAAAAATCCCCGTTCAACAGTAGGTACAGTAACAGAAATTTATGATTATTTCAGGCTTTTGTATGCCAGAATAGGTATACCTCATTGCCCAGTTTGTGGAAAAGAAATAAAGCAGCAGACGGTTGACCAGATTGTTGATAAGATTTTGGAGCTTGACGAGGGAACAAAAATTCAGCTTTTGGCACCAATAGTCAGGGGGAGAAAAGGTGAATATCAAAAGGAAATTGAACAGGCTAAAAAATCAGGATATGTAAGGATAAGAATTGATGGTTCTACCTTTGATTTATCTGAAGAAATTAAGATAGACAAAAACAAAAAGCATAATATCGAAATTATTGTAGACAGGCTTGTTATAAAAGAGGGGATAAAATCAAGGCTTACCGACAGTATCGAAACAGTAACAGCATTGACAGGAGGACTTGTAGGAGTTGACGTAATTGATGGTGAGGAGCAGCTATTTTCACAAAGCTATGCCTGCCCCGAGCATAATATAAGCATTGAGGAGCTTACTCCGCGTATGTTTTCCTTCAATAATCCATACGGTGCTTGCGAAAAATGTACCGGCTTAGGGGTGTTCCAGAAGGTTGACCCTGACCTTGTTGTGCCTAACAAGGAGCTTTCAATAAGGCAGGGCGCAATCAAGGCAATGGGCTGGAATGCTCAGGATGAGAATTCAATAGCCTCAATGTTCTATAATGCAATTGCAAAAAAGTATAATATTTCGCTTGACGAGCCTGTAAAAAATATTCCCCAGAATGTTATGGATGTTTTCTTATACGGAACAGGAAAAGAAAAGCTTGAGCTTAATCGTTCAAAAGAGCTTGGTGGTGGCAGGTATCTGGCAGCATTTGAGGGCATCTGCAATAATCTTGAAAGAAGATTTAAAGAAACAACAAGTGATTATTCGAGAGAGGATATTCTCTCACACATGACTGAGGTAAAATGCCCGAGCTGTAAAGGCAAAAGGTTGAAGAAAGAGTACCTGGCTGTTACTGTTGGTGATAAAAATATAAGTGAAATTACCGAATATTCAATCACTGATTGTATTGCTTTTTTTAATAGCTTAAAACTATCTGACAGAGAACTTCTTATAGGTGACCGTATTATTAAAGAGATTAATGAGCGTTTAGGCTTTTTGCAGAGTGTAGGGCTTGAATATCTTACTCTGTCACGTTCGGCGGGGACATTATCGGGTGGCGAAAGCCAGAGAATTAGGCTTGCTACGCAGATAGGCTCATCTCTTGTGGGGGTTTTGTATATACTTGACGAGCCAAGCATAGGCCTGCATCAGCGAGATAACGATAAGCTTATCGGAACCCTGCACCGACTTCGTGATATAGGCAATACCCTTATTGTGGTTGAGCATGATGAGGATACAATGTACGCTGCTGATTATATTGTTGATATTGGCCCAGGTGCTGGAATTCACGGTGGTGAGGTTGTTTGTGCAGGTACAATTGATGAAATCAAGGCTTGCGATAAATCAATCACAGGGCAATATTTAAGCGGAAAAAAGAAGATTGATGTTCCAAAAACAAGAAGACAGGGTAACGGGAATTTTCTTTCTTTAACAGGCGCAAGCGAAAATAATCTGAAAAATATCGATGTTAAAATCCCACTCGGAACATTCACATGTGTATCCGGAGTTTCAGGCAGCGGAAAGAGCTCACTTGTAAATGAGATTATTTATAAAGAGCTTGCAGGAAAGCTGAACAGAGCAAAAATCAAGCCTGGCAGCTTTAAAGAAATTCATGGAATAGAGCATCTTGATAAAATAATAGATATCGACCAATCACCGATAGGGCGTACTCCACGTTCAAACCCAGCGACTTATACGGGAGTTTTTACAGATATCAGAGAGCTTTTTGCAAGCACCAATGAAGCTAAAATGAAAGGCTACTCAGCAGGAAGATTTTCTTTTAATGTACGTGGTGGTAGATGTGAGGCTTGTGAGGGCGATGGAATAATTAAAATCGAGATGCATTTTTTGCCAGATGTGTATGTCCCATGCGAGGTCTGCAAGGGTAAGCGTTATAACAGGGAAACTTTGGATATTCATTATAAAGGTAAGAATATTTATGAGGTTCTTGAAATGACAGTCGAAGAAGGGTGTGAGTTCTTTAAAAACATTCCAAGAATTTCAAAAAAGCTGAACACTTTAAAAGATGTAGGGTTAGGTTATATAAAAATCGGGCAGCCAGCAACAACCCTGTCAGGCGGAGAAGCACAAAGGGTAAAGCTTGCTACCGAGCTTTCAAAGCGTTCAACAGGCAGGACTATTTATGTTCTTGACGAACCTACTACCGGATTACACACTGCTGATGTTCACAAGCTTATGGAGGTTTTGCAGAAGCTTGCTGAAGCTGGGAATACTCTTTTGATAATCGAGCATAATCTTGATGTTATAAAAACAGCTGATTATGTAATTGATTTGGGCCCCGAAGGTGGCAATAAAGGTGGGCAGGTAATTGCAACAGGAACACCGGAAGAGATAGCTGATTGTGCAGAATCATACACAGGCTATTATCTGAAAAGAGTGTTAAAATAGTAATTGACATTAAAAACATTTTGTGTTAATATAAAGTTCTGTTAATGAACTTTATCTGGGTGTGGCGCAGATTGGTAGCGTGCTACCTTGGGGTGGTAGAGGCCGTGGGTTCAA